>JABZYJ010000133.1 GCA_015265235.1 Selenomonas sp.
GCTGCGGTCGGAGCGGCCTGTGGAGGGACGCTCTCTCCCGAACAGCAGAGCGCACTCGCCATGCTCCTGCCGCGTTCCTGCACCGAGGTTCTCGCGGCACCCGAAGCACAGCGGATGCTGCGGCGCGTTGCACGGCTGGCGGAGGTGCGGCAATGAACGGACAGAAACTGGAGGCGCTGCGCGACCGTATCTTTGCGGCACTTGGACGCGGGGCAGTGGGAGAAGCGCGGCGCGGCATCGAGAAGCTGCATCGCTATGAGCCGGCAGAGGCGGCAAGTCTCCTGACAGCACTCTGCATTGAGGAGAGGGATGCGAAGGGTGCCCTGAAGGCGTGGCAGGAGTGCAGGGCACGTGCGCCGCACGAGCCCTATACGATCTTCCTGCGTGCGCGCATCCACCTCCTCATGGGAGAGCGTAGGGCGGCGCTGTGCGTACTGACGCCTCTTTTCGATGCGCCCATGTCTGCGGAGGTCGCGGAGAAAGTCTATAATCTCGCGGGGCAGTGCGCGCGTTTTCTTGGTGCTGCGGATAAGGCCGTCGCGTTCTATGCACGTGCGCGCGATGCCGCGCCAAATCTCGCGCTGCGTGCACTCAATGCGAGCAATGTGCTCTTTAACCGTCACTATCTTCCTGCTGCGCCCGCAGAGGATCGGCAGGCGGCAGAGGAGTACGGCCGTCTCTTTGCGGCGATTCAGGCGCTTGATCACCGTGCACACCGACGAGGGCAGCGGCTCCGCATCGGGTATCTCTCTCCCGATGTCAGAGAGCATGTGGTGCTCTCGTTTTCGTATGCGCTGATGACGGCGCTCGACCCTGCGCGCTTTGCAGTGACCGTCTATGCGCTCGGCGCGGAGGACGCCTATACGGAGCAGGTCAAGCGTTCGGTGCAGGACTTTCGCAATCTGTCACGGCTTACGCCGGAGGCGGCAGCGTATGCGATCTATCGCGACGGGATCGACATCCTCGTTGACCTCGCGGGGCATACGGCGGGCAGTACGCTGCCAATTCTCGCCTATCGTCCCGCGCCCGTCCAGATCTCGGGCATCGGCTATTTCGCCTCCACGGGGCTCAGAGCGGTGGATTACTTCCTCGCCGATCCCATCCTTGCCGCAGGAGATGCGGAGCAGGGGTTTACCGAGGAACTGCTCGTTCTCCCCGCGACGCATTTCTGCTGGCAGCCGCTCCGCCCTGCGCCTGCCGCCCTGCATCTGCCGGCTGCCGGCCGCAGCATTGTGTTTGGCAGCTTTAATAACTTTACCAAGGTCAATGACCATGTCCTGCGTGTATGGGCGGAGATCCTGCGTCGTGTGCCGGAGAGTCGCCTCTTTCTCAAGGCGGATGTTTTTTCCGAGGGCGATGCGCGCGCACAGGTGCTGGAACGGATTGCTGCGGCAGGCATTCCTATAAGCCGTGTGGATGCAGAGGGGAACTCCCCGGACTATCTCACGGCGTATCACCGTATGGACATTGCGCTCGATCCATTCCCCTATCCCGGCGGCGGGACGACCTGCGATGCGCTCTACATGGGCGTTCCCGTGGTGACGCTTTCAGGAGAAACACTCGGCAGCCGCTTTGGCGCATCCCTCCTCGTGAACATCGGGGCAGAGGCGCTGGTCGCTCATACGGAGGAGGAGTACATCTCCTTGGCCGTTTCTCTCGCCGGGGATAGACAGACGCTGGATGCACTGCATACGGGGCTGCGCGGGATGCTGGCGCAGTCACCCGTGATGGATGCGGCGGGATATGGCGCGGCGGTCGGCGCGGCATACGAACAGGTATGGTCAATCTATGAACAGCACAGTGAACAGCTAAAGTCCATCGATGATCATGACGATAGTATCTATAAGGACAGTAAGGCTCTGCGGGAGCGGCTCTTTGCCCTCCTTCGGGCAGAGCAGTATGCCGCGGCGCAGGAGCTCGCGGAGAATGCCATGGCGCACGGCGCAGCGGAGGATATGCTCCGCTATCTCCACACCTACGCCATAGAGCGGCAGGGGGATCTGCCGCGCGCGATGGCTCTCGCGGAGACGTATCTGAAGGCGGGCGGCAATGCGCTGCGCCATGAGTTCATGCGGCTGCGTGCCGCCGTTGCCTATCGGATGGGCGATGTGCGGGCGGCGGAGTACTATCGCTGCGCCTATGAGGAGGAGCCGTCCGATCCGGCGCTGTATAGCTCCTTCCTTTTGGCGAAGAATGCACGGGATGTGGATGACGAGGAGCTCTTTCGGGCGCATTGTACCTACGGTGAGCTCCTCGCTCACGTGCCGCAGTATACCTACCGGAAATTATACACGCATCCAAAGATTCGCGTGGGCTATATTTCGCCGGACTTTCGCCGCAATGTGCTGCAGCATTTCGTGCAGCCCTTTCTGACGATGTATGACCGCACGCGCTTTGCGGTCTATGTATACAGCACGGCGGAGCAGCCGGATGAGGTGACAGCTGGGCTGCGTCCTCATGCGGATCAATGGCGGGAGATGGGCGGACGCACGGCGGAGGAGATCGCTGCGCAGATTCACGTGGACGAGGTGGATATTCTCGTCGATCTGGCAGGACACGCAGCGGGCGGTGCCTTGCCCGTGCTCGCACGCCGTCCCGCTCCCGTACAGATGATGGGGCTTGGCTATATGGCGACATCGGGGCTCTCTGCCGTCGATTACTTCCTCACGGATGCGTGGTGCGATCGCATTGGTGGTGAGAGTGAACGGTATTTCACCGAGAAGCTGATCCGTCTGCCGAGCCAATTCGTCTATGTGCCGCGCGCGGGGCTGCCCATGCCGACGGGGACGCCCGCGCGTCAGCGTGGCTCGATCCTCTTCGGGGTGTTCAACCAGTACCGCAAGTGGACCGATGAGATGCTCTGCGTATGGCGGGAGATTTTGGAACGTGTACCGCAGTCCAAACTGCTGCTAAAGTCGCAGGTGTTCTTTGCCGCTGCGATGCGGAGGGAGGCAGAGGAACGCCTTGCGCGGCTGGGATTTGATCTTGACCGTATCGTACTGGAACCCGCGACGACGGACTATATGGAGCGCTATCTCGATGTGGATATTGCGCTCGATACCTATCCGTGGCCGGGCGGCGGGACGACCTGCGACGCGCTCTATATGGGCGTGCCCGTGGTGTCGATGTACGGCGCGCGGCGCAGTACGCGCTTTTCCTATGCTATGCTGCATCTCGTCGGCGCGGAGGAGCTGGCGGGCACATCTGCCGCGGCATACATCTCCTGTGCCGTCTCACTGGCGGAGGATCTAGATCGTTTGGACGAAATGCACCGCGCGCTGCGCAGGAAGATGGAGACATCGCCGCTCATGGATCAGAGGAGCTATATGCGCGCACTGGAAGAGGCGTATATCATGGCATTGAGAAATGTCGGACAGGGGCTATGATGAAAAAGAAAAAAAAGCAGAAGGTACATGCGGAAAAACGCTGCAAGGTGCAGAAGATTCGGCTGGGCTATCTCTCCGCCGATCTTGGTGAAGGGCGACTGCGTGAGCTTCTGCCCATGTTCTTTATGGCGTACGATGCCTTTCGCTATGAAATTTATGCCTATCATACAGGGATCGGCGGCGATTCGTCACGTTTTGCGGAGAAGGCGACGGTACGCGAGGTCGGTATGTGTACGCCCGAAGAAGCGGCGGAGCTCATTCGCCGTGATCATCTCGATCTGCTCGTCGATCTTTCGCTCGATGCGGTCAGCGAGCATCATGCTGCGGTGATGCGGCAGAGACCGGCAGAGCACATCGTGTCACTGGCGGAGCATGTTCCCGCGGGGCTTGCCGTGCGCCTTCCGATGGTCGAGGGGCAGGAGGTCTTCCCCTACTGCTATACGCAGATCGAGCAGGATGCGGCATATACCTATCGTGCACCGCTGCTCGATACGGGCATTCCCACCATCGGCGTGTGCGGCAACATGACGCCGGGCGAATCCTCCCATTTTTTGGAACTCCTGTCGTACCTGCTGCCCGCGATCGGCGATGTGCACCTCGTTTTGCCCGCGTCCATCGCGGGGGGGCTGAGCACAGAGGACATCGAGCAGATCGCTGCGCGCGGTAGTGCGGGGTCATCCCTTGATTTCGTGGATGATCTCTCATACGATACACTGGATGTCGTGCTTGGCCTGTCGGTCGATCTCGTCGATGTCTGCCATGCGGCAGAGCATGGGATTCCCTTGATTACCGTCGAGCATCTTGTGCAGGATCGCTATGCGAAACATCTGCTGTGTCATCTGGAGCTCCCCCCACGATGCGACGTACAAGGAGCGGCGGCCGCGTGCATGGCTCTGTTCGCTGACCGTGAACGATTGTCAGCGTGTCATGGACTCCTGCGCTGGAGGTTAATTGATTTTTGCGATGCGGGAGCGATTCAATTTGCACTGGAGCGTGCCTACGAGCGCGTCCTTGCGCAGGGAGACGGACGATCTGTCACTGCACTGACAGGTGAACTTGCCCGTGCCGCCTCCCGTCAGGACTGGGATGCAGTTCTCACTGCTGCGCATCAACTGGATGGGCGTGATGCACTCTCTGCAGAGCAGCGCATGAGCCTTGCGTGGGGCTATCACTTTGGCGGCGCTGCCCCGCTGGCGGCACGGTGGGCAATATCTGCACAGGGGCTGCCCACGGATCGCGAGGGGGCGCGGCTCTATCTCTCGATTTCGGGGATTGTGCCGGGAACAGAGAATGGCGTGTTTGAACGTGTGCAGCATGGATTAAAGCGTGTTGAAGAAGGTCTCTCTGTTGTGCCGGAGGTTCGGGCAGCTCTTCTGAAGGCATACGCAGATCATGCGCCCGCGGATAGTGATGCGGAACTGGCATCGCAGTGTGCGATTGCCTATGCGCGTGAGGCAGCAGATCCTTTTCTGCGGCGCGTTTATTATGGTGCCGGACTGCTGAAACTCAATGCTGCCGATGTCAGTGCGCAGGAGGTCTATGAGAAGAGCCTAGGCTATGGTGCGCTCTTTGCTGATGTGCAGCCCTACACGCATCAGGGCCGACGAAAAAAGGAAAAGATTCGTATCGGCTATATCTCCGGGGATTTTCGGCAGCATGTCATGCAGTACTTTGTATGGCCGTTTCTTGCCGGATATGATGCAAATGCGTTTGACGTTTACGTATACAGTCTTGGGAAGTCGGATCAGTATACGGACTTCTTTAAGACGCTCGTGACGCGGTGGCGTTATCTTTCAGCGCATGCGCAGGATATGG
>JABZYJ010000134.1 GCA_015265235.1 Selenomonas sp.
GCCGTGCGCTGATGGTCTACAGTTGCTTTCTCTCCGGCATGACGCCGATTGTGATTCCCGTGGAGCGGCGCAAGGAGTACATCAACTATCTCAATACGGAGGATTTGCAGGGATTCGCAACATTCGCCGAGGAACTGCAGGCGGAGGAACGCAGACGTATTGAGGCGTTTTCGTAAAATAAAAAACCGTCTGGAGCACCACCTCCAGACGGTTAAGAATAAATGTGAGGCTAATCACATCTACACCAATACCTATTATATGGGATTAGCCTCCAATTTTCAACATAGGAGGCTTTTATCATGTCAAAAAAATCAAACAACCCACTCGATCACGTCCGCGTAAAGCAGCGCGGAGCATCGTGGGCATACTATTTCGAGAAGGCGAAGGTTGACGGCAAGCGCCGTCGCGGCGAAAGCGGCGGGTATGCCACGAAGCAGGATGCACTTATGGCCGGAGTCGAAGCATATAGCGCCTACATCGGCGGCGGTGCAAAGAAGAACGATGCCAGTATCAGTTTTGCCGACTATCTCGATATTTGGTACGAACGAACGCGATTGTATGCACGAAACAACACACTGGAATTACGAGAGAAGAACATTCGCCTGCATATAAAACCTGCACTCGGTGAGTATCGTCTCTCCTCCCTCTCCCCCGCCATCATTGATCGGTTCGTCCAGCAGAAGCGCAAGGATGGCTATGCCTATGAGACCGTCGCGCGGATCCTCAGCAACATCTCAACGGCGCTCGACTATGCGATCTATCCGATGGAGCTGCTGCGGGAGAATCCTGCACGCCTTATCAAGGTGCCGGGGAAAGAGTTTGCCCCACTCAGTCATCGGCAGCCGCGTCGGCGCATCGAGGACAATGAGCTTGCATTGATCTTTCAGCGACATCCGTTCGGCTCGACATTCCACATGCCACTTGTCATTGGTCTCTATTTCGGCACGCGCATCGGCGAGGCACTCTGTCTCTCATGGGATAACTGCGATATGCAGCGCATGACGCTTTCCATCACGCAGCAGATACAGCGGCTTGCCATGCGCGGAAAGGTTGGTCTGCACTATGTTTGCGATCTCAAGACAGAGAGCAGCCGTCGGACGCTTTCCTTTGATGCGCAGGTCATTCTTCCCCTCCTGCAGCGTTGGAAGCGACAACAGGCGAAGAATGAGCTCTATTATGGGGAGGATTATTTTTACAATTATATTGTCCCAGCGAAGGATTACCAGGGGCGCGACATCCGAAAGATTGTCTCCCTTGAAAAGGGCTACCCTGCCCCGGGACCACGCATCGAAATTATCTGCACGCAGCCGAATGGGAAATACATCAAGCCGACCACATTGGGCTACCAGTGCAAGCGGATCCGCGAGCTCGGCGTTCATGACTTCGATTTCCACTGTATGCGGCACACGAATCTCACCATGCTCGGCGAGTCACAGGCAGCGCCCAATGACATCATGGCGCGTGCTGGGCACTCCGACTACGACACGACGCTCCGCTATATCGAGAATCGCCCCGAGATGCAGGAGGTGCCCGTGCAGATCATCTCCGACAAGGTGAAGAATGTGCTGTAAAATAAAAAACCAGCCCAAAAGCTGGAGATGTGATATAATCTATATAGGTGCTACCAAAACGGTAGGCGGTCGATTCTTAGCCCCTGAAAGGGGGCGCTGCTTATGGAACTATACGATTTTTTGTCGTTAGTTTTCCTTGTAACAATATGTATTGTTGCATTAAAGGCATAAGAAAACCCGCCTTCAGTTTCCAGCAGTAGGCGGGCTTTCAAAACCCAAGTACAATCGGGGCTGACCGTTTACCGGCAGCACCTTTTCTATGCTTATTATACGACGTGCCCGAGAAAATAGCAAGAGCCGCTGATGTCTCCCATTTGTCTCCCTTGAAATTTGGGAGACGAACGGGAGACATTTTGCTTGAATGGGAGACGGGAAATAACGAAAGCCCTTGAAATATAAGGGTTTTCTTCCCTATTTTAGATTCGCCCAGGGTACCACTGGAGACTGGGAATGTCGATTACGTTGTCGTTTTGCATCATATTTTTCATCCTGTCCGCTTCGAAATATGCCACGCGAAGATACATGCACAAAAAACGGATTTATTCCTCTCTACTCCAATTCTTCTGCCTTCGCACGAATGGCATAAAACTCCTGAAACACTGCCGGTTCTTCTGTGATGGATTCTTTCATCGCAAGCAGCCTCCTTTTCCCAACGCGCCGATCCAATACGGCAAATATGCGTACGAGCAAGTTTTCGCTCTTGAGGCTCGCCTCGATACATTGCTGCTCAAATTCCATAAAGGCGCGATAGAATGATCGTTGATCGAACACGCCCAACCGTAAGGCAGTGTCATCCATGAACGCAAATTCTTCTTTCATGCGTTTTTCGTAAGTCTCATCTTGTGGAAAACGAGTTGCTTTCAGCCAATTATTGTAGTAACAGCCCTTGATGATTTCTTTTCCATTGTATCGTATAGCGGCACGTCCCTCGTGATCCGGGCTCCTGCTATACGATGTCGCATAGTACTGAATATGCCCTCTGAGGCTCAGCGCCAGATAGTCCTTTTCGAGCTTCTTTCGGATTCCGCTCCAGCTTGCCATGTTTTCTTCTCCCAAGAAACTGACACATCCATCCCGCTCATTTGGCTGGCAGGATGCCCTGTGACAGTGCGGATATTGTCTCTACGTGAATTCTGTCCTCAACTATAGTTTATTCTATCAGCCATTCTGTGAATGCGTCAAGTCTCACTCGGATGTCCTGCGGAAGTACGTCAATCCAGCGCTGTGGTAATCCAAAGCAAAATCCCATGGAGTGGGAGATAAAAGGGAAACCATAGAATGCTACTTTTCGTTCATTTCACGTATCAGTCGCCCCTCGGCAAAGGTTTCCACCGAGAGATGATGCCCGTCGGTATGAAAGACAATCGCGCCGTCCTCATCCGTTCGGAGCGTTTTTATGTCCATCCGATCATAGCGCTCCACCACGTCGGCATGCGGATGTCCGAAGCTGTTCCCTGCACCGACACAGTAGATTCCATACATGGGATGAACGGCACGGATAAATTCCTCTGAACTGGATGTATGCGAGCCATGATGCGGGATTTTTAGAACGACGGCGGAGGTATCTGTGCCCGCTCTCAGCATCTTCTGCTCATGTTCGCGAACGAGATCGCCCGTAAATAGGAAGGACGCTTCACCGTAGCGGATACGGTAGACGTTCGATGCCTCGTTGCCCGTCGCATTGTCCGATGGGTCACGTGCCGGCGCATAGATTACCTCCACGGTAACACCATCCAGAACAAAGGTCTCCCCCGCCTCCGCTCGGCTGAGTTTCGACAACAGGGGATTTGCATCACCGAGGCGCATGCTCATGGCGTAGGCATGGCGTCCCTCATCCGCCGTATAGACGTGTTTTACGGGCAGACGGGAGAGAATCGCCCCCGCGCCTGCCGCATGGTCTTCGTGAGCATGCGAGAGAAAGATGTAGTCCACCTCGCGAACACCGTAGTGGAGAAGATAGGGGACATCGACGCGTGCGCCAACATCAAACGCACCGTCTCGCATGCCGCCCGTATCAAAGAGCATCGCATGTCCGTGCGGCGTCACAACGAGGGCACAGTCCCCCTGCCCCACATCGATGAAGTGTACGGCCATCTCGCACGGCATGACCATCCGCCACGCACACACACCGACAAGGAGGGAAAGACACAGCACAGCGACAATGCAGCGATATGCTAAGAGACGCGATAGGATCTTCCTGTGCATCTCGGTCGGCGCACAGAGCATCAGGATCACCGCATAGTAGCAGACCGATGGGAAAAGCCCCATCGACGGCAGCCATATCTTGGACATGGGAAGAGCTGCTAGGGCACGTGTCAGCTCAAACGATATGCCGAGCAGGAGGCTGTCAGCGGCAAAGAGGATGCCTCCGAAGAGCGGCAGGAGATAGGTGACAATACCGGCAAAGAGTCCCATGATGATGATGAGTTCAACGATGGGCACAACGATGAGATTGGCGAGAAGCGCAGAGATCGACACCTGATTGAAATACCATGCCAGTACGGGAAGAACCATGAGCTGCGCGGCAATCGTAAGGGAAAATGCCATAGAGACGAGACGCGGCAGACGATGCATCTTCGCGGCGAGAACAGGGGCGAGGAAGAGAAGCCCCGCCGTCGCCAAAAAAGACAGCTGAAAACTGATGTGAAAGAGGAGCAACGGCGACACCATAAGCATCAGCAGCCCTGTCAGAAGGAGCAGATACTTCGCGTCGCGCTCGCGTCCGAGCACCAGTCCGATAAAGGCGGCCCCGCCCATGATGCCGGAACGTACGGCAGGCGGTACCATGCCCGCCAGCAAAACATAGAAAAAAATCGCAGAAAGTACAGCAGCGGCACTGAGCCCTCGCGGCAGGCGCAGGATCACAGCAATCCACGCAATCACGGCGGCAATCAGACTGATATGAGAACCGGACACGGACAGAATGTGAACGATCCCCGTTGTTGTATATGCCTCTAGCAGGGCGGGGTCGATTCCCTCATAGCCGCCGAACAGCATCGCAAAGATTGCCGCCGCATCTGTATGCGGCATGACCGCACGCATGTGCTCAAGATAGTGCGTACGAATCTCTGCCGCACGGCGCATCCACTGTTCCCATAGAGAGATATCATCACAGGACTCGATGGATACACTGCCCCGCCGTGCCGAAAGAGAGGCCGTGATCCCCTGCGTGCGAAGGAGGAGCGCCGTGTCTATCTGTCCAGGATTTTGATACCCATGGGGGCGGCGTATCCTCCCCTCTGCTGTGATTCTGTCTCCAATGCGCCCCACATGCGGCGACGTATCCTCCTCCATGCGTTCATAGAGGAGCAGCTGTCCACTCGCGGCACGCTCTGCATCGCCTTGCCCCAGAGCGTATACCGCTGCAGTATAACGAATCTGCCACGACCCGTCCGTGCGCTCCGTGACGCGCGGCATCTCCGTGATGATCCCAGAAACAGCAGTCTCCTCTCCTGCCGCACGAGATACATCCTGTGCCGGCAGCTCATACGCCCCCGCAAATCGAAACATCCCCGCAACGAAAAAAAGCCCCACAAACGCGATCCATGTTCGTTCATGCTGTTTCAGAACGAGGATAACGGAGGCTGAAAAAAGAATCAGTATAGCGA
>JABZYJ010000135.1 GCA_015265235.1 Selenomonas sp.
GAAAAAAAGAATGGCACGTATCACAGTACGTGCCATTCTTTTTTCTATCAATCGTTCTCGTTACATCACCGCAGCACCATGCTCAGGAGGGCGATCTCGATCATGGCGGCGATGCCGAGGACGAGCGTGCCCATCGTCTGGACGCGGTAGCCCTGATCGGGGGTGAGGCCGCTAAACTCGGAGACGACCCAGAAGTACGAGTCATTCGCGTGGGAGACCGTCATTGCCCCTGCACCGATCGCCATGCAGACGAGCGTCGCCTGCAGCGGCGTATCGAAGCCGAGGACCGTGAGCAGCGGGGCAATGATGCCCGCTGTCGTAATCATAGCGACGGTCGAGGAGCCTTGCGCCGTCTTGAGCACCGCAGCGAGCAGGAACGGGAAGAAGATCCCCATCCCGCCGAACACATCTGCATGCGCCGAGATGTACTTTACCATGTCGGAGGTCGCGATCACCTTGCCGAGCACACCGCCCGCCGCCGTGATGAAAAGAATGGGGCCGACGGTCATGAGACTGTCGTTGCAGATGGAATAGAACTCCTCCGACCGTCCGACGGAGAAGAGCTGCAGCGTTGCGAACGCCATGCCGACGCCGAGGGCGATGATCGGCGTGCCGAGGAACTTGATGATCTCGCCGGAGAGCCCGGTCACGCCCGCCATGGTGACAATGGAGGACAGTGCCATGAGAGCAATGGGGACGATGATCGGGGCAAGTGTGCTGAACCCGGAGGGGAGCTTGCCGTAGGAGGCGATGAGCGCCGTATAGCTCTTCGTCACCTCATCGGGCTGCGCCTCGTCCTTCGACTGTACCTTTGTGCCGATCCAGCGCGCATAGAAGTAGCCTGCGATCAGCGGGAAGATCGAGCAGAGGAGACCGAGCCCGATCACCTGCAGGAGATAGTCGCCGATGCCGAGCGTGCTCGCCGCAGCGATCGGTCCCGGTGTCGGCGGGATAAAGACGTGCGAGATAAAGAGACCGGCACTCAGCGCAAACGCCATGGAGACCGCAGAGGCTCCCGTGCGGCGGACGAGCGCCTTGCGGATGGGGTTCAGAATAACGAAGCCCGAGTCGCAGAACACGGGGATGGAGACGACCCAGCCCATGAGCTGTACGGCGACGACAGGCTTGCTCTTGCCGACGAGACGGATCATCATATCCGCCAGCTTCAGCGCACCGCCTGTTTTCTCCAACACCGTGCCGATCATCGCTCCGAGGATGATGACGATGCCGATGCTCGTGAACGTCCCCGAGAAGCCCTGCCCGATCACGGTCGCAAGACCGTGCTGAACGGTGCCGTCCGCGAGCTTATGATCGACGAGCGGGATGCCTGCAACGAGCCCGAGGGCGAGGGAGACAAGCATGATGGAGATAAACGGATGAATGCGCAGCTTTGAGATCATGACGATCATGATGACGATCGCCAGCCAAAAAGCGAAGATCAGTGGCAATCCGGTCATGGCAATACCTCCTTGCGGCGGAAAAGCGATGTACGCATTTCCGTCAAAACGAAAGATCAGTCCTCCTCCTATTTTAATCCCGTTCAAAAATTTTGGCAAGTGTGAAGAAAGAAAAAGCGGACGCAATTTCCTGCGCCCGCCGGTAGTTTCTTATTCTTTTGCCGTGATCCCGAGAATCTTATCCAGTTTCTCACGGTCGTAGCTGAGAGCGAAGTCCTTGCCGTCCGCCGTCGTCACGGGGACGATGGTGTCGCCGGAGAGCGCCTTGCACTCCGCGAGGGCGGCAGGGTCATGCTCGATATTGTGCTCCTCGTAGGGGATGCCGCGATATTTCAGGTAGCGTTTCACCTTCGTGCACCACGGGCAGACCGTGATGGAGTAAACCTTTACCATGGGACCCTCCTTATGCGCCGATGAGCTTGTCGATGGCGGGTTGGTCAAAGCCGCGCACGTACTCACCGCTGTCGGCGAGGATGACGGGGCATGCGCCCTCGCCCGTGAGCTTCACGAGCTCGTCGTAGGCGGCGGGCTCCTTCTCAATATCGCGCACCTTGTAGGCGACGCCCTTCTTGTCGAGATACTTCTTTGCCTTCGTGCACCACGGGCACGCGTCGAACGAAAAAACTTGAATCATGGGAATTCCTCCTTGTTGCTTGTATCGAATAGTGCGTTACTTCTGAACGCCCCTATCGGCTCACTGCGTTCGCCACTTCCCCCGCAGCGGCGGGGGAAGCGGATATGCCGCTATCTCAAAGCCTCCCCTGCCACAGCGGGGGAGGTGGCACGCGTTAGCGTGACGGAGCGGGCGCCATGAGCGACACCTCTATGTCTGTGAAACACAAAATACAAGTCGCTATGGATGTTCCTGCATAAAAGCAGGACAACGCTTTCGCCATGGCGAATGATAGCAAAAGATTATGTAGGGAATCGAATCATTTTAACGCATGGATTTGTGAAGAAGACGCAGAAAACACTGCCGAGAGAAATTGAGCGGGCGAAGGAGTACCGTGCACTTTATCAGCAGAGGGAGGAGCATCGTCATGGATGATCTGGATCGTTATATCGCGGAGCAGATGAAAGATACTGCATTTCGTGCGGAGCATGAGCGTACACGTTTGGAGTTCGCATTAACCGAGCTTTTGATTAGCTCGCGCATGGAACAGGACTTGACACAAAAGGAGCTGGCAGATCGCTCTGGCGTCCGTCAGTCGAATATCAGCCGCATTGAAAAGGGGCAGGCGATACCGTCACTTATGACACTGGATAAGATTGCACGGGCGCTCGGCAAAGAGGTTCGTGTTAGTTTCGTCTGATTGGAGGAGGGCTATGCCTATCTCCCCAGTCGCGATGAGGCGGAGCTGATCGCCAATCTCCGCACGCAGCTCGCGGCGCTGAATGCCTATGACTTCACGGATGCGGAGTGGGAACGGTTCTTCAAAACGTCCATCGCACCCGCGAGTGACGGGATTGCGGCGAAGACGCGCCGTATCCAGACGGACTATATACAGAACCTGAGACGTGACGATGGCACGACGAAGAATATCCGCCTGATCGACAAGGACAATATCCACAACAACCGCCTGCAGGTGATTCATCAGTATGCGGTAGAGGGCGGTGCAGGGGCGGGGGAGAATGCGGCGGCACATGCGAATCGCTACGATGTGACGATCCTCGTGAACGGGCTGCCGCTCGTGCATCTGGAGCTGAAACGGCGCGGCGTGGAGATCCGTCAGGCGTTCAACCAGATCAAACGCTATCAGCGGGACTCGTTCTGGGCGGGCACAGGGCTCTATGAGTACGTCCAGATTTTTGTGATCTCGAACGGGACGAATACGAAGTACTATTCCAATACGACGCGCGAGAGCCATATCCGCGAGATGGATGCGGCGGGGCGCAGGGCGAGCAAAAAGACGAGCAACAGCTTTGAGTTTACGTCCTACTGGGCGGATGCGGGCAACCGCCTCATCACCGATCTGATGGATTTCGGGCGGACGTTCTTCGCACGTCACACGCTGCTCGCACTCCTGACGCGCTACTGCATTTTCACGACGGAAGAAGTGCTGATGATCATGCGCCCGTATCAGATCGCGGCGACGGAGCGGATTCTCGCCCGTATCAAGATTTCGTCGAACTACAAGACGTGGGGGCGCATCGAGGGCGGCGGCTATATCTGGCACACGACGGGCTCGGGCAAGACGCTGACCTCGTTCAAGACGGCGCAGCTCGCCTCCGCAATGCCCGAGATCGAGAAGGTGCTCTTCGTGGTCGATCGCAAGGATCTCGACTACCAGACGATGAAGGAGTACGACCGCTTCGAGAAGGGGGCGGCGAACGGCAATACATCGACGGCAGTGCTCGCGCGCCAGCTGGCGGACGATGGTGCACGCAGTGTGGTGACGACGATCCAGAAGCTGTCGAATTTTATCCGGCAGAACAGGACGCACTCGATCTATGGCAAGCATGTTGTGCTGATTTTCGATGAGTGCCATCGCTCGCAGTTCGGCGAGATGCACACGGCGATCACCAAGGCGTTCAAGAAGTACCACGTCTTCGGCTTTACGGGGACGCCGATCTTTGCGCCGAATGCGGCAGGGGCGGGGCGTCCCTCGGCGCGGACGACGCCGCAGCTCTTCGGGGACAAGCTGCACACCTATACGATTGTGAACGCGATCAATGACGGGAATGTCCTGCCGTTCCGCATCGACTACATCAATACGATCAAGAGCAAGGAGGCGGTCGACGACAAGGAGGTGCGCGCGATTGATCGGGAAAAGGCACTCGCCGCGCCCGAGCGCATTCGTGAGGTGACGAAGTATATCCTCGCGCATTTCGACCAGAAGACGATGCGGAGCAAGGCGTATTCGCTGAAGGGTCAGCGTGTGCTCGGCTTTAACTCGATGTTTGCCGTCGCGTCGATTCCCGCCTGCATGGCGTACTATGAGGAGTTTCGCCGTCAGCTGAGCGCGGCGGGGCGCGACCTCACGATTGCGACCATTTTCAGCTATGCGGCGAACGAGGACGATCCCGAGGATGCGTTGCCCGATGAGGACTTTGATACGGCGAGCCTCACCCCGACGAGCCGCGACTTTCTTGAACATGCGATTGCGGACTACAACGCGCACTTTCACACGAATTTCTCGACGGACGGAGATTCGTTCCAGAACTACTATAAGGATCTCTCGCAGCGGATGAAGAAACGCGAGATCGATCTCCTCATCGTGGTGAATATGTTCCTCACGGGCTTTGACGCAACGACGCTCAATACCCTCTGGGTGGATAAGAATCTGAAATATCACGGGCTGATTCAGGCATTCTCGCGGACGAATCGCATCCTGAACTCCGTCAAAACATTCGGCAATATTGTCGCGTTCCGCAATCTCGCGAAGGCGACGGACGATGCGATCTCGCTCTTTGGCGATGCGGATGCCGAGAGTGTCGTGCTCCTGCGCGGTTTCCGCGACTACTACGATGGCTATGACGATGAAAAGGGGCAGCACCACAAGGGCTATGCGGAGCTCATCGCAGAGCTGCGTGCGAAGTTCGCCGTCGGTGCGCAGGACTTAGGAGAGGCGGCACAGATAGACTT
>JABZYJ010000136.1 GCA_015265235.1 Selenomonas sp.
TGCCTGCAGATCGATCTCATAGACCTGCTGCTCCTGCTTTGCAACGACGGCAGCAAGTCCGACGGCGAGCAGGAGAAGTTCGAGCGCCCTTCCGGTCGAGATCGTCACGGGAGATAATCGTCTTCGTTTCAGGGGCTTCCTTCAGCATCTCCTTATCGAAATCTACATCCACATGGATATCGTCGGTTGATACGTGGGTTCCCTCGTTCTCCGCCGGCGCAGCATACGTGATACTGCTGCTCATACAGGCGAGTATGGCAGCGGTCATCATCACATACCGTCCGTGTCGTAGTTTAGCATGAAATGACATTGTTCGTCTCTTCCTCCTTCGTGTCATTTATGAACATGATTATCATTATAGCCAAAATAATGTACGTGTCAATAGAAAAATTCACTTTTTTGAATTTTATCTTGAGCAGCACGAATAAAACTTGTTAGATTCGCGCAGATTTTTGCTGGAACAAGACAGCGAGCAGAATGCAGAATGAGGCTCTGCCTAGGATTTTTGCAGACGTGAGAGAAAAAGATTCCTTAAGACGGTGCGGCTGAAAGTCTCCGTACTTCCTTTGTTCACTCTGTTTTGACAATGGGATTTTTTTTTATTATACTGGGTATGTTGGGGTAAGTGTGCCTATGGCATTTTCCCAATCTTTCGGATGAGAAGGGAGGTGAACATTTGTTATTCGAACGAATTTTACGTTTTTTCATCGTACTCATTACGGCAGTCGTCGGTGCGACTGTCTTTGAGCTTGCCGTTCCGACGGCGAACGCCTATTTCTCTGCGTCGCTCTGGCATACGGAACTGGGGATCTTCGACCTGTCGCTTGCGGGACTGCTCTGCATTCTGTGCGGGACGGTGCTCGGCGGGCTGATCGGCTATCCGTTGGCTCCATTTTTTACCGGACGGCTGCGCAGTCTCTCCATCTGGGTGGAGGGGCAGCTCGCGAAGATGCCGACACGTGATGTGATTGCCGGGGCAATTGGGCTTTTTATCGGACTTATCATAGCACGCCTCCTTGGTGATGCATTTTCTACGATTCCCATTGTCGGTGACTACATCCCCATCGTGTTCAGCATTGTGATCGGGTATCTCGGTGTGCACATTATGGTGCAGAAACAGCAGGAGATCGCCGAGGTCTTTGACTTCGTTCCGCGCTTTTTGCGCGAGGTGATCCGCATGCGCCCCGATGTGCGTACCCCCATGCCGCTGACGGTGCGGGATGGGCAGGAGGACAGGCAGTACAAGCTGCTCGATACGAGCGTCATCATCGACGGCCGCATTGCGGATATCTGCGAGACGGGCTTTCTTGAGGGGACGCTGCTCATTCCTGTCTTTGTACTGGAGGAGCTGCAGCATATTGCCGACTCACCGGATGCCCTGAAGCGTGTGCGCGGACGGCGCGGGCTCGATATCCTGCAAAAGATCCGCAAGGAGTCACGCATGAAGGTGGAGATCACGGAGGCGGACTTTGAGGACATCGCCGAGGTGGATTCCAAGCTCCTCCAGCTTGCGCAGGAGGTCGGCGGGAAGATCATCACGAACGACTTCAACCTCAACAAGGTGGCGCAGCTGCGCGGTGTTCCCGTGCTCAATATCAATGCGCTCTCGAATGCGGTCAAGCCTGTGGCGATTCCGGGTGACCTGATGTCCGTACAGATTGTCCGACCGGGCAAGGAACATGGACAGGGGCTTGCCTATCTCGATGATGGTACGATGATCGTGGTGGATGGTGGATTCCGCTGCATGAATGAGGTTGTCTCCGTGGAGGTGACTTCGGCACTCCAGACGGCAGCGGGACGGATGATTTTTGCCAAAATGGCACGATGATGGAGTGCATCGGGAGGAATGTATGGTAAGTGTAGTTTTTCCGGCGGCAGGACAGGCGCATCGGATGCAGGTCGGTCTCAACAAGGTCTTTCTGACCCTCGCGGGAAAGCCGATGCTGCTGCGGACGCTGCTGACCTTTTCAAAGGTTCCGGCGGTCGGTGAGCTGATTATCGCGGTCGGTGCCGATGAGGTGACGGCGGTCAAGGGACTGCTCAGCCGTGTCAAAGGGCTTGCCCCGTGGCGTGTGGTCGAGGGCGGCACGGAGCGGCAGTATTCGATCCGCAACGGTCTGGCTGTCGTATCGGAGGAGGCGGACATCGTCCTCGTTCACGATGCGGCGCGGCCGCTCATCCGGCGCGAGACGATCGAGGAGCTGATCCGCGTCGTACGCGCAGAGGGCGCAGGCATCGTCGCCGTGCCGGAGAAGAATACGATAAAGATTGCCGCCGAGGACGGTACGGTCGCTGCGACGCCGCCGCGCCAAACGCTCTGGCAGGTGCAGACCCCGCAGGGCTTTCGCAAGGAGATCCTGATCGAGGCGAACCGCAGGGCGGAGGCGGATGGCTTTCTTGGGACGGATGATGCGAGCCTGGTGGAGCGCATCGGCGTTCCCGTTCGCATTGTGCAGGGGGAGTACAGCAACATCAAGGTGACAACGCCAGAGGATATGGTGGTCGCGGAGGCGATCCTGCGCAATGACATGGGCGCGGGAGAGCTGATGAAGACCGCCGTTCACGAGGCAAAGCGCCTGCTCGGTGGTGTCGTCCGTCGGCGTAAGGAGGACAGCGTATGACGAGAGTGGGTATCGGCTACGACGTGCATCGACTGGTGGAGGGACGCAAGCTCATCCTCGGCGGCGTGGATATACCGTATGAAAAGGGGCTGCTGGGGCACTCGGATGCGGATGTGCTGCTGCACGCCATTTCCGACGCGCTCCTCGGAGCAGCGGCGCTCGGCGACATCGGGCAGCATTTTCCTGATACCGACCCGCACTATGCGGGCGCAGACAGCGGAAAGCTCCTTGCCGAGACAGCACGGCTCGTCCGCGCGGCAGGGTTTTCCATCGGCAACGTGGACGCTGTCATCGTGGCGCAGGCGCCGAAACTGCAGCCGCATATTCCGGCGATGCGTGAGAACATCGCCTATTGGCTCGGCATCGACCTCCGCGATGTCAGCGTCAAGGCAACGACGGAGGAACGACTTGGGTTCACCGGAGCGGGCGAAGGGATGTCCGCCCATGCCATAGCAGGCATAGAACGTATATAGGAGGGATTTACATGGCAAATCAGCTGAAGGAACTCTTGGGGCTCGATGTACCCATTCTGCAGGGAGGTATGGCGTGGATTTCGGAGGCGAACCTCGCGTCTGCCGTGTCCAATGCGGGCGGCGCAGGCATCATCTCAACCGGCGGACGCACGACGGAGTATACGCGTGATGAGATTCGCCGCTGCCGCAGTCTGACGGATCGGCCGTTCGGGGTCAACATCATGCTCATGGCACCCAACAAGGAAGAGATCGTGGATGTCATCTGCGAGGAGAAACCTGCATTCGTCACGCTCGGTGCAGGCAACCCCGTCCCGTATTTTGAGAAACTCCATGCGGCAGGAGTCAAGGTCATTCCCGTCGTGCCGAGCGTGAAGCTCGCAAAGCGCGTCGAGGAAAAGGGCGCCGATGCCATCGTCGTCGAGGGCATGGAGGCGGGCGGCCACATCGGCGTCCTCTCGACGATGCCGCTGATGGAACAGGTCATCCCCGAGGTCTCGCTGCCTGTGATCATGGCGGGGGGATTCGGCGATGGGCGTGGACTCGCCGCTGCACTGCTCATGGGCGCGGCCGGCGTTCAGATGGGAACGCGCTTCCTCGTTGCGGAGGAGTGTGTCGTCCATCCGAATATGAAGGAAAAGCTGATCGCAGCGGTGGACACGGATACCATCGTGACGGGCATCACGATCGGCGGCGCGGTGCGCGGCATCAAGAACAAGTTCGCCGAGGACTTCGTCGCGCTCGAGTATTCGGGCAAGGCGACGAAGCAGGAGCTCCTCGACCGTGCGACAGGCACCAATAAGCTGGCGGCGGTCGACGGCGATGTCGTCAACGGCATGATGCAGGCGGGTGAGACACTGACGCTGCTGCGTAAGGTCGAGCCGGTCAAGACCATCATCGACGACATTGTACGTGAGGCGCGTGAGACGCTTGCCCGCGCACAGTCGATCACTGTCTGAGAGGTAAGATGGGGGAATGGGAACCGACGAACTGACACGGATTCATGAACTTGCGAAACGTGTCACGCTGCTCGAGAAGATGGTACTGCGTCAGCAAAGTCGTATCGACGAACTGACGCAGGCTCTTGAGGTGCAGCACGCTGCAGGAGCGTCGACACGCCCTGCGCAGGAGAGGGAAGAAGCGAAGGAACGCGCCGCACAGGAAGAGGCGGCACGCTCTGTTCCATCGGTGAGCGATCTCCTCGATGAGGAGATGAAGCGTGAGCTGGCGCGTGCCTATACGGGGGCGCAGCCCGCAAAGCCGCCCGAGAAAAAACCGGAAAAACCACCGAATGCCATGCAGCGTGCGGCCGGCAGCTATGCGCGCGCCGGCGGCGGCAGGGAGTCGGCGGTCAACGATCAGGCAAAGCAGACGGAAGCCGCACGCAAAAAGACCGCTGAGGCAACGCTGGCGGGGATTCCGCAGCATGAGCTGCGCGAGCGAACCCCTGAGGAGCGGACGGCGGACTTCGTGCGGGACTATAATGCGCTCTATGATGTGCCGGGAACAATGTTCCAGAAGAAGAAGGCACAGGACGATTTCATCCGAGACTATGAGGTGCAGGGGATGCGCTGTACGAATATGCAGCTGCGTCACAGCCGCCCCGAGCTTGAGCCGCGCTTTGTCGCCGTGACGCCGACGCGGGATGCGGACTACTGGGGCATGCCGCTCGGCAATAATCTCTTTGCCGTTGTGCCGAATCCCTTTCTCGTTTACGGCGAAGAGATGCATACGGCGGGCGGGATGCGCGAGGCGTTCAACTCGAACTATCGTCTGGGGAATACCTATGGTCGGTTCACGATCAAAGAGGCGGCGATCTTCCAGTTCGGTACGATTGGAAAGGTGTTTCGGCGCGGTCAGTTAGAGGCAGAACAATAAAAAAACGGCAGATCACTGCCGTTTTTTTATTTATCGTTCCCGTACCTGTCGTCCCGCCCCTGCTCCGT
>JABZYJ010000137.1 GCA_015265235.1 Selenomonas sp.
CGCCTGCAATATGTACTGTGCGCACTGCTACCGTGACGCGGGCTGCCGCGCGGACGAGGAACTCTCGACCGAGGAGGGCAAGAAGCTCCTGCGCGAGATCGCAAAGGCGGGGTTCCGCATCATGATCTTTTCGGGCGGTGAGCCGCTGACACGTCCCGATATTCTTGAGCTGGTCGCCTATGCACGCGGGCTGGGGCTGATCCCCGTGTTCGGCACGAACGGCACGCTGATCGACCTGCCGATGGCGAAGGCGCTGAAGGAGGCGGGCGCGTGCGGGATGGGCATCTCGCTCGACTCGCTCGACAAAAAGAAGCACGATACGTTCCGCTCGTTCCCGGGCGGCTGGGACGGCGCGGTGCGCGGGATGGAGAACTGCCGTGCCGCGGGGCTGCCGTTCCAGATCCACACGACGGTGATGGACTGGAATGCGCACGAGCTTGAGGCGATGACGGATTTTGCCGTGGAGATCGGCGCAAAGGCGCATCACTTCTTCTTCCTCGTGCCGACGGGGCGTGCGGAGACGATCGAGGAGGAGTCGCTGCGCGCGGAGGCGTATGAGGATGTGCTCACGCGCATCATGAAGAAGCAGGAGACGGTGGACATCGAGCTGAAGCCGACCTGTGCGCCGCAGTTCCTGCGCATTGCCGACCAGCTCGGCGTGGATACGCGCTTTTCGCGCGGGTGTCTCGCGGGGTTGACGTACTGCATCATCAGTCCGCGCGGCAAGGTGCAGCCGTGTGCCTATCTCAACCGCGAGCTTGGCGATGTGCGCGAGACGCCGTTCGACGAGATCTGGGCGAAAAATGAGGTGTTCAAGGAGCTGCGCACGCTCGACTACGGCGGCGGCTGCGGCTCGTGCAGCTATAAGAAGGCATGCGGCGGCTGCCGTGCGCGCGCCGCGTACTACCACGGCGGCGACTTCATGGCGGAGGAGCCGTGGTGTCTCTATCACGGACGCCGTGGTGAGGCATAAAGAGATGAGAAAAGCCCCCGACGATGTCGGGGGCTTTTGTGTGAGATTCTAGTTGCGGATTTGAACAGATGTTTGTATAATATAGGAGAGAACCAATCGATAAGCTTGGGCGGCAACCTTCTTCACCTTCCTTATTCTATACATGGGAGGTGGTGCAAATGGATAGCTACGAGTGCATACTGCTTATTGTATTCGCTACGGGTTACATCCTCGCTGTAAAAAAGAAATAACCGCCCTGCCTGAGAAACGGTGCGGTTAAATCCATATCCGTGATGAAGGTAGCCGCTCTATCGAGCGGTTCTCTTTTATGTCCCTATTATATCAGAGAGCCGCATCATGTGCAAGATTTATTCACATTGATTCTCGTCACTGGCTACATTGTTGCGATAAAAAAGAAATAACCGCCCTCTGCTGGCCACACTGAGCGGTTATACCTTATCGGTGTAGAAGTAGACGTCCTGTCAAGGTCTCTTCTCTATGTCTCTATTATATCAGAGAGCCGTGTAACGTGCAAGATTTATTCGCTGCGGGCTGCATCCTTGCGCCCTGCATCGTCCTTGTCTTTGCTCTCTGCATCCTCGAGTGCCTTCTTCGTCAGTGCGGCAGTGAGGGAGGTGACGGCGTTCGCCGTCGCATTGTCCTCCTTGGGGGCGGCATTTTCCTTTTCCTTTGCCGTCGCGGCTTCGAGATCGGCGCGCTCCTGCACGGACTGACGCCGCAGGGCATCGGTATGCTCTGCTTTTTCCTTGATGATATTTTGGAGGTTGGCGATGGATTCATCTTTCGCACGCATGGTATTCACGATCTCACCTGCGGTGAGCGTTCCGTCCGTGATCTGCTTCTCCAGTTGGTACTTTTCTTTGTAGAGCGTACTGAGTTTATCCTCGTCAGTCATCCCCGCCCGCTTCAGCTTGTCCGCTTCCTTCTGTAGGAGCGCCTTATCGTCGTCTGTGAGTTTTTCGTCGGTCGCGATGCGCTGCTCGATGGCGGCGGCTTCGTCCTTTTTCGCGCGTTTCTCATCCAGCTCGTTCTGCTCGGCGGCGAGTGCCGTCTCGGCAGGGGTCAGGCGGTCGTCGGGGGCATCCATCGCACTCAGTTCGCGTCCCTTCGCGCTGATATAGACCTCGGCGGCGCGGGAGAGGATGGTCGGTGCAGCTTTTGTGTTTTGCCCTGCTGCCTGTCCCGTGGTCTGACGTGCGGCCTGACGCGCGGGATGAGCATCCGTGTGCAGAAAGGAAAGTTTTTCATCAATACGCTGTGTTTGCATCATCAGCACCTCCGCTTATCTCTTTACCTATAATATCGTGTGGAGAGGAGGCTTCCTTAAATATGTATGAAGCTCTTCTACGCCCGCATGGCGCGCATGGCGTTGAGAACGGCGAGGAGGGTGACGCCCACGTCGGCGAAGATCGCCGCCCAGAGGTTCACCCAGCCGAGTGCGCCGAGGAGGAGGACGGCCGCCTTGATGCCGATGGCGAGGGCGATGTTCTCCCGTGCGATGCGGACGGTGCGGCGTGCGAGGGCGAGGAGGGAGACGAGCCTGCGCGGCTCGTCGGTCATGAGTACGACATCCGCCGCCTCAATAGCGGCGTCCGCACCGATGCCGCCCATGGCGATGCCGATGTCGGCACGTGCAAGGACAGGTGCGTCGTTGATGCCGTCACCGATGTAGGCGAGTGTCCTGCCCGCACGCTCGGCGGCGAGCAGACGCTCAAGGTGTGCCGCTTTGTCCTGCGGCAGGAGTTCGGCGTATACCGTGTCGATGCCGACCGCCGCAGCGACGCTCTGGGCGGCGGGGCGGGCATCACCCGTGAGCATGACGGTCTCGCGGACGCCGTGCTCCCTCAGCGCGCGGACGGCGTCCGCAGCACCTGCCCTGACGGTGTCGGCGACGCAGATCATGCCCGCATACACTCCATCAACGGCGAGCCAGATCACACCCGTAGGTGCGGCAGGCGGGAGGTCGGCGACATGATTTTCGCTGAGGTATGCGTGCGTGCCGATGGAGATGATGAAGTCCTCGCTGCGCGCGGTGATGCCGCGCCCAGCGTGCTCCTCGATGTCATGGACAGCCGCAGGAGTGCCGCCGCATTCCGCGAAGGCACGCATGACGGCGCGCGCCATCGGATGGGAGGAGTGCTGCTCTGCGGCGGCGGCGCGGGCGAGCACCTCCTGTTCCGTAGAGCCTGCGGCGGGGAGGATGCGCGTCACACGGAGACTGCCCTCGGTGAGCGTGCCTGTCTTGTCAAAGACGACGGTGTCCGTGCGGGCGAGCGCGTCGAGATAGGAGCTGCCCTTGACGAGGAGCCCCGCACGGGATGCCGCGCCGAGCCCCGCGAAGAAGGTGAGTGGAACGGAGATGACGAGGGCGCAGGGGCAGGAGATGACGAGGAAGGTCAGCGCACGGTAGACCCACGGCGCGAAGGCGTCTCCCATGATGAGCGGCGGCAGGACGGCGATGGCGAGAGCGGCGCATACGACGACGGGGGTATAGATGCGCGCAAAGCGCGTGATGAACGCCTCCGTCCGTGATTTCTTATCCGCCGCCTCCTCCACGAGATCCAGAATGCGCGCCGCAGCGGACTGCGCATAGGCGGCTGTGACGCGGACGGTCAGCGCGCCTGTGATGTTGACGCAGCCGCTGAGGAGCGTATCTCCCGTATGCACGGTGCGCGGCAGGGACTCTCCCGTGAGCGCAGCGGTGTCGAGCGTGCTCTCGCCTGCGGTCACCGTCCCGTCGAGTGGCACGCGTTCCCCCGGATAGATGCGGATCATGCTGCCGACGGCGACCGCCTCGGGATGTACGACTTCCTCGCGCCCGTCCATGAGGACGCGCGCCGTGTCGGGGCGGATGTCCATGAGCGCCGTGATGGAGCGGCGTGCACGCTGGACGGCACGATCCTGCAGGAACTCACCGAGCTGATAGAGCAGCATGACGGCGCCGGCCTCGGCGTAGTCGCCGAGCGCGAGGGCACCGATCGTGGCGGTGCTCATGAGAAAGTGCTCGCCAAAGATATGCCCCCGCCGCAGATTTACGGCGGCGCGCCAGAGAACATCGGCACCGACGAGGACATACGCCGCGAGAAAGAGAATGGTGCCCGCCGTCCCCTCGCCGCAGAGCATGCCGAGGAGAAAGAGCAGAGCTGCCGCCGCGATGCGCGTGCGCGCGGACAGGTACGTGCGTCGCTCCGCCTGCGTGTTCGTGCATCCGCACCCACAATCATGAGACTGTGCTGCTGAATTCATGATGGATCACCGCTTTCTACCTTTTATATGAACAGTTATTCATACGTTGATTATGGCGCAGAAGCGCGATGAAGTCAAGCAAAGATGTGGAACTCACGGATAAATTCCGCGCAAATTTTTCAGGAATCGTTTTGCCTGCCATTTGAAGGAATAATCGTCTGTCTTTTCGTAATGCTATGTTCTATTAAATTTTCTCGGAGGGCGCAGAACTATTGCAATAGCACGGCGAATATGGTAAGTTATCACAGTATTTCTTGTACGTGTGCCAAACATTCGAAGGGGAATGGGGGGAACGGCATGCGGTACATTTGGAAGGGTTAGCCGGCCTTGAGGGATATCTGGAAACTTGGCGGGATGATTAGTGTCTGCACGGGGGAGGCGCGCGCAAGCGCGTCGTGCATCGACGACCAAATGGCAGGAAATATAAGGCTGGTGGGGATCACCAGCTTTTCTTTTTGCGCAAAATAGGATAGAATATGGTCGATGGCTTATGCAGGAGGCATCTGCCGCCGATTCTACTTATATGGATATCAATGATATTACACGGAGGTAATCGTATGGCGCTGTTTGAAGGAATCGGACGAGTCAGCGACTATGCACAGCTGAACGACCTCAGGCGCGAGGCGAAGTATCGCGTAAAGACGGGACAGAGTCTCGTGC
>JABZYJ010000138.1 GCA_015265235.1 Selenomonas sp.
GCATTAGAGAGATTGGTTAAGGTAAGCATGGTCAGAACTTGTAACTGTAGCTCAGGAGGAAGTTGAACGGTGCGCTGTGGTAACGAAGACCGGTGTGCATTGTCGTGTCATCTCGGTCGAGCACATTGTCAATACGCAGACTGATCTCATTGTTCTCATCCGGCGCATACGTCGTGTTCCATGTCGTGAGCAGATAGGGTTTGACCGCATACGGCAGCTCTTTCGATGGAAGAACCACGCGGCTTCCCAGATAGCTTGCCGTGAGCGAGGAGGTCCACTTGTCCTTTCGATAGGTCACGCCGCCCGTCAACTGCAGCTTACCAAAATTGCGGTACCATCCGCCCGGTCGGTCGGAATTCTTCGTCTGGGGGTTCTGCCATGTGACACCCCAATGATAGGAGAATCCATTTTTCCCGCGAATCTCGTCGGACAGTTCGATGCCCGTATTGCGGAAATCCTCGTTGACATAGACATATTGAGTGGTATTCCTTTTGTCCACAGACGCTGTAATATTGTCCTTAACGTCAATATGGAAGAGCGCCGCCTTCCAATGATGTCCGCCGTGATTCTTCTTCCATCCGATTTCATAGTTGATGCCCTTCTGCGGCTTCAGATCCGGTGCTGCTTTTTGCATATCATTTTTGGGGTACATCTGGGAGAACGTCGGCATCACAAAGGACTGGCTGATATTCAGGTAGAGGCTGCTGTCACGGTTCAGCTTGTGCAGCCACTGCGCCGAGGCACTGAGGTTGCTGTAGTTTTGGTCCCGCGTAGCGCCCGTCGTCCACGTCTCGCGCAGGCCGAAGATGCCCGTATTCTTTGCATCGAAGCGCTGCTCCCACTGCCCATATACGCCCCAGTTATTGCGCATAAAGCGTCCCGTTTTATTGCCCGCAGCTGCCGCTGTCACATCATAAATCTCATGCTCCCCATTAACACCGGCAATCATGGTGGACTTTTCACCGATACGCCAGGTACGCTGCAAATCCAGACCAAGCGTACTGTTTTTTTCACGGGTATGGTATCTGCTCGTCGTTTTTGCCCCCTCAGTGGACATATACGTCGTACCAGTCCCCTCTGCTTCCCCCGTGTTGAAGTACAGGCTGCTCTTCCAGTCCCGATCCTTATAGTTCAGCTGCGTCGTATATCGATTGGTAACGTATTTACGAGAATTATACGGGGCGCCTGCCATGATTCCCGCCGTACTGAAGTCAACATGTGTGAAGGTACGTGTATAGCGCACCTCACTTTCATAATAGTTTAGGAGGAAGTCGAGGCGCGGGTTGACATGGTAGGTCAAGCCCATACTTTCCTGTTTGATGTCGTGAATATCGGTACGCTGCTCGCCTTTGAACTGAAGTGTTTCGACACCGTGGATTTTCTTTGTCCGAGTCTCTCCATCGTAGTAAAGCCCATCCCTGCGACCAAACTGGTCGGTATTGTAATAAAAGCCGAAACGCTTATCCCCTATGTTGACACCATAGCTGCGCTGTCCATAGTTGCCAAAACCCGCGTGAACCTCGTTCGCCATCGTCTTCTTTGTGATGATATTGACAACGCCCGCCATAGCATCGCTGCCATAGAGTACGGAGCCGCTGCCCTTCACGATCTCGATGCGCTCGATGCTCTCTGAGGGGATTGCATCGAGATTGTACTTGCCGCGCCATGCAATTGGGTTGCCGTTCATCAGCACGAGCACACCGCTTCTTACACCGCGTACATTCAGTTCATTCGACATCGTTCCCATCGACGCACCCGCAGGACCATAGGACTTATAGGCAAAGCCATTCACCTTTGCAAGCACATCTGATGCGTTTGCCGCTCCACTGTCCTTGATTTCCTGCGCCGTGATAATCGTCGTCGCAGCAGGCACATCGAGATCTCGCTTCTTCGTCCGCGTCGCTGTCACCACGGTCTCACCGAGGGCATGCGTCGCGACCTCCTCGCCAGCGGGCACATCGGCATCCGCCATCTCCGCCGCATAGACCTGTCCCGTCGTTGCAGAAAGTGCAATCGCCGCTGCCAAAAGTCGCTTGTTCCACATTTGCATTACCATTCTCCTTCTCCGCAAGAGTACGGATCGACGCAGTATCAAGGAATCAGTGATAAACCGCATCTATCAGTACATCCATAAGATTGTGACTATATTTATGATCACTGCCCAAATCCATGGGCGAAGTGATTTCATGATTGTTGTATTCGTCTCGTGCTGTGCTGTTGCGATGCCTGCGCGCCGCTCCTGTCACGGCACGGTACGACATCAGAACTTGTAGCTGTAGCTCAAGAGGTAGTTAATCGGCGCCGTATAGTACTCCGATCCGGCATGGGACGTGCTGTCATGCCGATCGAGGACGTTGTCGATGCGCAGACGGATCTCACTGTTCTCATCGGGTGCATAGACCGTATTCCACGTTGTGAGCAGGTACGGTTTCGTCTCATAGGCAGGTTTTTTGGACGGCAGCTGGACGCGCTCCGCCAGATAGGACGCGGAGAGGTCGGACGTCCACTTCCCACGCTGATAAGAGATACCGCCTGTGAGCTGAACCCGCCCGAAGCTTCGTTCCCAGCCGAGATTCTTCTCGGTGTTCTTCACCTGAGGGTTCTGCAGGGTCACGCCCCAGCGATAGGAAAACCCGTTCTTAGCTTGGATGCGATCCGAGAGTTCAATTCCTGTATTGCGGAAGTCCTCATTGGTATACTGATACTGCCCCGACCGAAGTAGGCGTGCGGTGATATTGTCCGTGACGTCCATGTGGAACAGCGCCGCCTTCCACGCATGCCCGCCGTGCGTCTTCTTCCAGCCGATCTCATAGTTGATGCCCTTCTGCGGCCGCAGATCAGGTGCTGCCTTCTGTCGGCCGTTATCCGTATACATCTGGGAGAATGTCGGCATGACAA
Source organism: Selenomonas sp. (assembly GCA_015265235.1). Lineage (GTDB taxonomy): Bacteria > Bacillota > Negativicutes > Selenomonadales > Selenomonadaceae > Centipeda. The sequence continues at coordinate 2,899 of JABZYJ010000138.1, forward strand.
AGGACTGCGTGATGTTCAGATAGACACTGCTCTTCGCATCGAGCTTATGCAGCCACTGTGCCGAGGCACTGAGGTTGCTGTAGTTCTGGCCGCGTGCCGCCCCTGTCGTCCACGTCTCTCGCAGACCGATGATCCCCGTATTCTTTGCATCAAAGCGCTGCTCCCACTGCCCGAACAGTCCCCAGTTGTTGCGTGCGTACCGCTTGTCCTCCGTGCTGGCAGGTGTCGGCAGCTTCGCATAGATCTCATGCCCGAGATCCATGCCGACGACCGCCGTGGCTCTCGGATGGATCTTCCATGTACGCTGCACATCGACCCCATACGACGTATTCTTTTCACGCGTGTGATAGGGTTTATTTGGTGTATGGGAAAAGGAAGGGCTTTCAGGGAAATGAACAACGCCGGCATAATCCAGCGTCCCCGTGTTGAAGAACAGATTCGCCTTCCACGCACGGTCGTGGTAGTTCAGCTGCGTGATGTACTGCTTCGTCTCGTACGTGCGGCGATTCATCGGATCGCCCACCTGGATGTGATAGGTGTTATGCGCTGGGTCAACGGCAGTAAAGGTACGCGCATACGTCCCCTCTGTCTCGTAATAGCCGAGCTGGAAATCCAAGCGCGGATTGATGCGGTAGGTCAGTCCCGTATTGCGCTTGATGACATCGCTGATATCCGTCCGCGACGACCCATGAAAATCGGGAACGGTATAGTCCGTATCGGTGACGCCGCTCTGCCGCCCCCACTTATCGTAGTTATAGTAGAAACCGAATTTCTCATCGCCAACGCTCACGCCATAGCTGCGCTGTCCATAGTTGCCGACGCCGACATGCACCTCGTTGGGCATTGTTTTTTTCGTGATGATATTGACGACGCCGCTCACTGCATCACTGCCGTAGAGAACGGAGCCGCTGCCCTTGACGATCTCGACGCGCTCGATCGTGCTCGCAGGGATCTGATCCAGATTGTACTTGCCGCGCCATGAAATCGGATTGCCGTTCATGAGGACGAGCGCACCGCCCTTCAGGCCGCGGATGTTCAGCTCGTTCGTCATGCTGGCCATCGCCGCGCCGTTTGGCCCAAAGGAGGTATACGTAAATCCATCCGCCTTTGCCAGCACATCCGAGGCCGTTGCCGCGCCGCTCCGTGCGATCTCCTCTGCTGTAATGGTGGTCGTCGCAGCCGGCACATCGACATCACGCTTCGTCGTCCGCGTCGCTGTGACAACGGTCTCGCCGAGCGTGTGATCGTCTGTCGCCGCGGGTTCCTCCGCATAGACCTGCCCCGTCAGTGCGGAGAGCAGGACTGCCGTCGTCCATATTTTCTTGTTCCATCGTCTCATGATAATATCTCCCCCAAAAAGATAGCAATTCCTATGTTTCAATCCCTAGTCCAACCGGAACCGAAATGTCTTCGTCCAAACGCCACTGCGTCCATTGTCCCCCGGGTTGAACTGAAAGCGATACCCCGCCGCAATCGCCGCGCGATCCATCGCACTGTAGCCGGAGGAGGTGACGAGCCTAACGGACTCGACCGAGCCGTCTGCGGCAACGAGGATATTGACCTTCACCAAGCCCTCGACGTCATCCTCGATGAGTTCCTGCGGGTACTCAGGTGTTGCCTCTGCCCGCAGGCTCGCTTCGACGCGCTCTGCCGGCGGGGCAGGCGGAGCGGTGGGAGCTGCATCTACGCCGCCCGATGTGCCGGATGTTCCGCCCTTCGTCCCTGTCCCCGCTGTGTCACCGCCGCCGCTGCTGCCGCTGTTTCCCGCTGTCCCCGTCTGCGTGCCGTCTGACGGTTTTGACGATGTGGCAGACATTTGGGGATTGCTCATCTGCTTCGGTGTCTCCTGCTGCGTTTCGGGCGGCAGTGTCTTATCAACGATCACAACGTCGCTCACCGCACTCACTGCCGGAGCTGGTGCCGAATCACCTGCGGCAGCCGCGG
>JABZYJ010000139.1 GCA_015265235.1 Selenomonas sp.
TGTGTATGGATCGGATAGCGTCCCGTCTCGATCACGGGGAGGGACGGATAGGTGCACTCTGATGTGGAGAAATGCTGATCGAAGATCGTGCCGCGCGCGAAGAAGCGTGCGATGTTCGGCATCGCATCAGGAAAGTGCGTGCGCGCGATATTCCACGCGAGCCCGTCGATGAGAATGTTCAGTACGAGTTTTCGCCGCGCCGGGCTGTGCCCGAGGCGGATCGGCGTACCGACGGCATAGACGGCATCCGAGGCAGGCGTGATCTCGGTCGTCTCCGTGAGACGGAACTGACTGAACGCCCACTTGCCGAGATAGGCGGATGCCGGCGGCTGGGTTTCTGTCGTGATGGTCAGCTTCTGCAGCGGCTCCGTCCCTGCGATGGGGAGAATGACCTCCGCCCCCTCCGGCACCTCGATTGTCACGCGGCCGCGCACCTCTTGTGCCTTTTGCAGACAGAACGGGTAATCCCGCTGCATCCGATCGACGAAGACGTCGGTATGCCGCATTTTCTCGATTACCTGACTTGGATCCGAGAGGAACGCATTATCGACATAGGCAGCGACCCAGTAGCGCGCGCTTTCTGCGGGCGGCGTGAGCGGGAGATACTCTCCCACGAAGGCGTCGAGCTGAAACTCCAGTGCATGATCTGCGTCTGCGAGGAAGGCGCGGTTCTGTGTCATCGGGGCACCTGTTCCGATGCCTGCGGCGATGGAGAGCCGGTCAAGACCTTCCTTTCCACCGCGCATGAGCAGATCCATGGGGATCTCGGGGGAGAGATAGAGGCCGTAGGCGTATCCATACATCGTGAGTGCATCGACGGGACGATCCAGCTGGCGGTACGCTTCGGCCAATAGCAGCCAGACCTCGCGGTTGACGGGGCGCTTTCGGTAGGCGCGTTCCGCGCAGATCGCCGCATTCTCCGCATCACCGTGATGAAGGAGATACTTCGCCGCGAAAATATCCGCGCGCTCACTCGTGGGCGCTGCCTCCCGATATGCGGCGAGCTGCGCGAGAAAGTCGTCGTCGTAGGCGTCCTGCTCCGACCGTGCGAGGAGACCATAAAAGAGCGCAGAAGCCCGCTCGTTGTTGCGCCAGAATACGCTGAAATCGTCGGTCATCTCATACCTCCTTCGGCGGCGGGAATACCTCCCCGTTGTTTGCGATTCCCTTTAGAAAATCCTGCGCGCGCGGATAGAAAAATGCGCGCAGGGCTGGATCGTCGATTTCATATCCTCTTTCCCTCTCATGCTCACGCGGATAGATGGCGACGTTTGCCCGAGCGAGATCGACGGTGCCGTCAGTATGAACCGGTTCCTCTGTTTCGAGGCAGAGCGTATGCGATGCCGAGCGTACCGCGAGAAAGTACGGTTTGCCGGGATAGAGGGAGTTGCTGAATGAAACATCCCGTCCTGGGCCGCCCAATACGCGCGGGAGCACACCGTCCACATCGGCGTTGCCGGGGAAACCCAGCAGATGGGCCATTGTCGGATGGATGTCTGCCGTGCTGGTCAATTCCTCGGTGATAACTCCCTCGGGGATGCCTGCACCGCGCATCATCCATGCCGTATGGGTCAGCGGGCTGTCCACGATGTAGGGTGTTGGGCTGAAGATGGAGACACCGTGGTCGGAGTAGAGGTTTACGAGATACTCCTCCGGCGCATAGTGTTCCTCCAGATAGGAAAACAGCGTGCCAAGCGCCCGATCTGTACTGCGCACCCCATAGCGGAACGATGCCTGATTGATGGGGCTCGGACGGAGATAGGGACTATGCGGCGCGTGAATCTCATCCGTCATACGCGCGTCAAGCGGCAGCGAGGCCTGCACTGTGGCTGCCTGCTGAAAGAGCGGCGCAGGCCATGGGTGGGCATCTGCCGTGTGAAAATAGATGAAGTGATCTGCGTCGGGGATGCCGTCCAGATGGCGGATGATGCGCTCTGTCCCCTCGTAGGCAGGCGTACGGTACATCGCGGCGATGAGGCGATCATAGCCGCGCATGCACCCGTCGTACAGCCCCATACCGAACCCCATCAGCTGCGCCGTTGCATAGCCGTTGTCCCGTGCACGCTCCGAGAGAGTTGCGATGCTAGAGGAGAGCTCCACGGGGATCTTGTCGTGGAACATCTTGCTGTGGTGTGGATAGAGCCCGGTCTCGATGGTCGCCAGCGACGGATAGGTGTACTCGGAGACAGAGAATTGCTGATTGAAGATCAGCCCGCGCGCAAAAAAGCGTGCCGTCTGCGGCATCATCTCTGCGAAGCAGCTGCCGACGATCTCCCAAGGGAGCGCATCGACGAGGATATTCAGTACCAGACGGCGGCGTCTCGGATGATGTCCGATCTGGATCGGGGTGCCGATGAGAAACGCGTGATCGGAGGAGAAGTCGGTCGTTTCATGAAGCCGATAAAAATTGGGCGTGGCAACGTTCAGCCAACCGGGCGCGTCGACTGATGCAGAGTGCACGTGGATCTGCTGTGGCTGGCACACACCGATAGCGGGGAGCACGGTACCGATGATGGGGAGGACGATCTCCTGTCCGGGAGCGAGCTCGATATGGGCTGCCCCGGGGGCACGCTGCGCGCGCATCAGATCAAAGACAAAGTCGCCTGCGGCGAAGTAACCGACGCCCTGTGCATCACGGATGTTCTTCAGCTGCCATGCCTTATCGCCCTGCTGTCCCTGCTCCGCGTGGACACCGACATAGTAGGCACGGTCGTGGCTTTCGGATGCGGGGAGAAACTCGCCGGCAAAAAGCCCGTCCGCCGTGGTGATGCCCGCCTCTGGATCATAGGACGCGCGTGTGGCGAGCGGCACGAACGAAGGATGAGACAGGACGACGGACAGACGGTCAAGTGCCTCCTGCGTGATCGCTTCATGCGGATAGTCATCCACCGCGATTGGCGTATCGGTGAGCCGGTTGGTGTAGCCCTGCATGAGGAGTGCGTCAGCATAGCGGCCGAGCGCCTTGTAGGCGCGCGAGAGCACCTCGAAGATCGGCGCTTGGAGCGGGCGCAGGCGAAAGGCGCGTTCCGCACATACGGCAGCATTTTCTGCGTCGCCATTTGCGAGGAGATACTTCGCTGCAAAGATGTCGGCGTGTGCTGCATCCCCGCCCGCCTCCCGATACGCGGCGAGCTGCGCGAGAAAGTCGTCGTCGTAGGCCTCCTGCTCCGCGCGCGCGAGGAGATCATAAAAGAGCGCAGAAGCCCGTTCGTCGTTGCGCCAGAATACGCTGAAATCGTCGCTCATCATATCTCTTTCCTCTTTTGGCTGCGTTTTTTAGGGCTGTCCGCCGAACCACTCCGGGCGTGCGGCGCGCATCGAGGGCCAGAACTCTCCGTTGTTTGCGATCTCACGGACGAAGTCGCGGGCACGCGGGCAGAAGAATGCCCGCAGCTCCGCACTGTCCACGACATAGTTTTCATCGAGCTCATGGCCGCGCGGATAGATACCGGCGCGCGTAATCATAAAGTCCACCGTGCCGTCCTCGTCGACGGGTTCCTGTGTCTCAACGCGCATCGTGTGATCGTGGGTGCGCACGGCGAGCTTATACGTCTGTCCGGGATACTGCGATGCGCTGTATACCGCGTCGCGCGGCGTGCCGCCGAAGACGGCGGGGAGGCGTCCGTCAATATCGTCATTGACGGGGAACCCGCAGAGGTGACCAAGGGTCGGATAGATATCCACCGTGCTCGTGAGGTCGTGAACAACGGTGCCCGCAGGGACGCCCGCACCACGCATCATCCACGTGGCACTGGTGGAGCGTTCGCTGAGGATGTCGATGCTGCCGCCGATGGTATCACCGAACATGGGAATCCCGTGATCCGAGTACAGGTTGATGAGGTACTCATCCTCGTTAAAATGCTGCTCTAGGTAGGAAAACAGCAGCCCGAGCGTGCGATCCGTCTGCCGCATCTGCTCCAGATACTGCTCCTGATAGATGCGGAGATTGGGCAGACGGACACTCGCCACATCGGAGTCATGCGGGAAGAACCGTTCGGCAAGCGGTAGGTGTGCCTCAACAGCAGTATCGCATTTGAACCAGCGTGCATTGTACGGATGTACGTCTAGCAGATAGAGGAAGAGGAACTGATCGGTCTCGTCAAATGCGTCGATGTGGCGGAGGACGGAGTCCACACCGACCGCCGTGTGCAGTGTCCATCCGGCGGCGATGACGCGGTCGAATCCGCGCAGCAGACCGTGAGCGATCCCCTGTGTCGTCGCCATGGGGGCAGCGCAGTGGTAGCCGAGGCCTTTCATCCGCTCTGCGATGGTCGGCATACGGAGCGGCAGTTCGTATCCGACGCGCAGATTAAATATATTGGTATGATGCGGATAGTATCCGGTCTCGATGGCGGGATAGGCGGGCAGGGTATACTCCGAGCTCGAGAACTGCTGGTCAAAGATCGTTCCGCGCGAGAAGAAACGCATGATGTTCGGCAGATGCGTCTCCGCATAGGGGCGTGCGATGGCCCATGACAACGCATCGACAAAGATGCTCAGGACGAGCTTTCTGCGCTGCGGGCTGTGCCCTAGGCGGATCGGCGTGCCGACCGTATAGGGGCTGTCCGCAGGTGCGTGCAGGGTGGCATTCTCACTGAAGCGAAAGAAATTAAACGACCATTTGCCCAGACAGGTTTCCTGTGTGCCGCTAGATGCCGTTGTTACGGCGAGTGGCTGCTCCGGTGCCGTGCCTGCGATGGGGATGATCGCCTCCTCCCCCGGCGGGAGCTGGATGGACACCGTGCCGCGTACCTCCTGCGCCTTTTGCAGATCGAAGAAGAAGTCGTGGTAGCCATGAC
>JABZYJ010000013.1 GCA_015265235.1 Selenomonas sp.
CTGTGGCTGTACCTGTATCGCAGGCTGCATGGCTTGCTGCGGATGCGGTGCAGCGGGCATCGCTGCGGGAGCGGTACTACGCATCTGCTCGCGCAGAATGGACTGATGCAGGACGGCGGCAAAGGCATCACCGTCCGTGCGCTGCGCCTCCGTTGGCTGAACCGAAGGCGGCATTGGAGGAACAGTGCCCGCGCGTGATGCGGTATAGGCCGCAGGGGGCACGGTTCCGCCGAGGTCACGAAGACGGCGTTCGAGTTCTTCGATACGTTGCTGAAGTGCCCACTCTAGGCGCTGTGCATCCGCCACACGCGTTTCCAGCTGCGTGCACCGCTGATCTGCCTCACGCAGGAGTCCTTCGAGTTTTGTCACGTGGGTGCCTAGGCGCTTGATGATGGTGTCCGCCGACTGTCGGAGCTCTTTTTTTAGTTTCTCGATGGATTCTGCCAGTTCCTCATCATCTTCCTCGCTGCGCTGGCGGCGATGGATGATGTAGCGCACGATGAGGAGCAGTACAGCTCCCAGTATGATGAGTGCGCCTAGGATTTCGGTGATGGAAATAATAACAGGCCGCCTCCCTACAAGCTAATATCAAGGTGCACACCACGATTGGGGTCAGCAGCAAGTCGCTGAAGGAGCTCTGCACCATGATCCTCCCGCTGCTCTCGTCCGCCCTGTCCCCTGCCGCGCTGTCCCTGACGGCGTTCCCGTTCCGGGTCGTCCTTGACACGCGCGTCGTCACTCGCCTTTTCCTTCGCACGTACTTGTTGACGTGCGAGCTCCGCATCCTGTTTCTGGCGCAGGGATTCAAAGGTCTGCTGAACATTGACCTGGTTCTGCATATTGCTTTGAACATTCCCCGCTTCATTGGACTGCGGGATCATCATCTGCATGCTGATTGGCGTGACGTTCATGGTGCTGTCTCCTTTTCTACAGAATGCCTGTGACGACTTCCCCTTCAAGGACCTGCAGCTTGGCACGGCGCAGTTCGCTGTCCACGGTCTTTTTCACCCCGCTGATGATGATGTTGACCCCTGGGAAAATGGTATCCAAGGCCTCGACGGAGCCGTTCTTCATCTGTTCCAGCTCCTCGCGCATCTCCTCCAGCTCATCCTTCATTCGCTTGATCTTGGTTGCCAGAGGAAATTGCACATGGGTCAGTTCGGCAAGCTGCTCTCGGCGGCGTTCCGACAGACTCATGAGCGGCTGTTTTTTCAGCGTTTCAAGGGCAAGCCGCACCTGTGTCAGCTGTTTATCCGCCGCCTGATATTCTTTCAGCAGGTTGTCGTATTTGTGCTTGAGATTCGGATCGATGCCGACATTGATATTGGTCTGCACATAGAAGTTATTCCCAAGGATTTTCGCGCGTATGGACTCCCCTGCCCCAACGGAGCCGCCCGTGATAAATCCGCGCTGCCCCTCAACAGTGACATGATGCCCTGCGCGCATCACCGAGTGAAGCACGACGTCGTTGACGAAAATATCGCGCCCTGCCGTGATGTTCGCATTCTCGACGAAGGCGATGCTCACATCCTCGCGCGCATGGATCTTCCCTACGTTCATGCCACGGATGCCGCCATGTACGATGACGTTGCGCCCCTCGACCTCCGCACCGCCGATCATTCCCTTGATCTCCACATCACCCGCTGCCTTGACGGAGAAGCCGCTCTCGACGTCGCCGCGTATCTCCACGCTGCCGGCAAAGTCAATATTTCCCGTTCCCACATCGACACTGCTCTCGATGACTAGATGCGGATCAACGCTGACCTTCTTCCCGTCATCGACGATCTGCCCGTCGATGACGGCGACCAGCTCGTCGTTGTTGACTACCTTGGTGTTCTTTCCCTGTGGAAGATTGATCGGCTTTCCGGGTCTCGACGCAACCTCCTCGCCGAATACATTTTTTCCTGGGGTGCCCTGTGTCTCCGGGGTACGGACGACGAGGACATCGCCAATTGCCGCCCGAAGGAAGATGTTCATGTCCTTGTAGTCGACGCGATCAAAGGCTCGCTCTGCGGGACGCCCCTTGACACCCATGTCGAATTTCTTTTCGATCCGTGCATCCTCGCCTGCGACAGGTGCTGTCCCGCGCGCTGCCATAAAGGGAGTAAGGCGTGCAACGCCGCGTCCAATCGCTTCGCGGTCAATGCCATAGACGACCTTCTTCTCCCTTAGCGCATCCAATACATCCGCGACGGACGGCGGCAGATTTCCCTTCTTATCGTCGAAGCGTACCGCTGCCGACATTGCATCGTTCGGGATCTCGATGGTAAAGGGGATGGTGAGGTTCTCCTCCCCGTCCTCAGCGGCAGCGTTAAGTTTTTCCTCAACCCCCTCTGCCGAACGCACAAGATACGCGAGCTGGAGGACATCGTAGTCCGTAACGCCCGCCGCCTCAATCTTCTCACGCAGAGCGGACAGGTCTACGACGTCCGCATCCGGCTCCTCCGGATAAACGGTAAGGTAGGCGCCATCCTCACGCAGGGCGAGCTGAAAGCCCTCTTTTCTTCCCCCAACGATACGTTCCATAATTCCCACTCCCGATCCTTCATAATTGCGCTTCGATTACAACGATTTTCGTCGGGGCGATGCGCAGGTTAACCGGCATCATTCATCCGTGCCAGAGAGCCCCGCATACGGAAGATTGCCTTCGTATGCAGCTGAGAAATGCGCGCCTCCGACAGGTGGAGAACAGCCGCAATCTCCTTTAGTGTCATTTCGTCATAATAGTAGAGCGCCACGACCGTTCGCTCCTTCTCAGGGAGCTTTTCAATCGCAGCGGCAAGCGTTTCCTTGACCTCCGTCCACTCTGCATGCTCCACAGGTCCATCCTCGAGGGAGGCCTGAGCATCGGTGCGGAGATACTCCTCAAGGGGGATCACGGTCGCTGCACTGACCTGGCTCTCAAGACGATGCAGTTCCTCTATGCTGAGATCCAGTTCCTCCGCCAGCTCCTGGTCCGTCGCCGTACGCCCAAGAGTCCCTTCCAGATGAGCTACAGCTTTTTCATAGCGCTTGATGTTCTGTCGCACGCTGACGGGAATCCAGTCCTTTGCACGCAGGTGGTCAAGCATCGCACCGCGTACTCGTACGCCCGCATAGGTCTCAAATTTATTGCCGCGCGTGAGCTCGTACCGTTCGATTGCATCGAGCAGGCCAAAGAACCCGCTGCTCAGAAGATCTTCCCGATCGACGTGCTGAGGCAGGCTGATGGCGATGCGTCCGGCAACCAGACGTACGAGAGGGAGATAGTGTTCGGCAATACGGTTTCGCACCTCAACGGTCTTTTCCGTCTCATACGCCTTCCACAGAGCCTCGATATCCTCTTCTATCGGCTCCGCCATCTGCATCATCTCCTCTCCGCGCATCCGTCAGCTCTACGCCGGTGCCGCTGCTGTGCGTTCCTCACCCGCCGACATCTCATCCACCGGCGGCTCATGCGCCTCATCCGGCGACGTCATGTGCGTCAGCGTCTCCGCCGACAGCGGGCGGAAATCCTTGGGCTCGGCAAACGCAATTGCATCCTCCGCACCGTCATCCTCTGCGTCAAAGTCGATGTCATCGGCATCATAAACGATCTTCTTCATATCTTCCATGCGCTCGTCCGGCATCTTGTCGTACGCTGTCCAGCCCTTTGCCTCGAGAATGAAGGTGACAAGATAGGTAAATGCACCGGCACAGACGAACGCGATGAGGCTGCGCAGAAATGCTGTACCAATGCGCGCATCGGTAAAGAGCCCCGTCAGAAAGACGACGAGAGCAGCGATCACCGAAAATGCGAGCGCCATCCCCACTTTGAACAAGAGATCACCTTCCCCCTAGATGGTTTTATCCCCTTTGCTGACGGTCTTGACAATATACGTGCCGTCATTCAGGTCGATGGACACGGTACGCCCATAGTTAGCCCCGTATCCTCGGCGATGAGGCGGATGCCATGTGCCGCCAGAATATCCTTCGCCGCCTGTGCATTCCGCTCACCGACGCGCATAACACTCGTCGAGTTGGAGAACGCAAACATCTGCGCCCCGCCCGCGATCTTTGCAACGAGACGGGACTTTACCCCCCCAAGTTTCAGAACATCCGCCAACATGAGAGGAAATCCCGTGTCGATGAACTTTGCCGGTGTGTCAGAGGGGCGTGCCTGCTTACTGTCCGGCAGCATATAGTGGAGCAGTCCGCCCACTTTCTCCTTTGGGTCGTATAGTGAAAGACCGATGCAGGACCCCAGTCCATAGCTGATGAGTGTGGCGGGAGCCGCACCGACCTTGTAGTCGGCCATGCCGACTTTGATCAAATTCGGCATATCATCCAACTCCTACCGCATTCATAATGCTGCTCAGCGAGCCCGGATCGGGGACAAGGAAAAAATGTCCCTTGATGCTGTGGTCATCTGCAACAAAATTCGTCTCTATGAGAAGTGCGTGATCCCCCATTTCTCCGAGCTGAACTAGGACAACATTGAGAATCGCCCCCGCCATGTCCACGGCAAGTGCCGGCACGGACGGGAGCATGCTGATCCCTGTGAAGCTATAGAACGCATTGAGGTATGAGCCGGCAAGAATGTTGCCGACCTCCATCAATGCGGATTCATCCATCGGACTGAGCTCCGTCGTCGTTCCGACCTCACGTCCGCACATCGTATCCGCGAGTGCAAATGCGCTGTCACGCGGAATGAGAAAAAGGATATTGCTTGGTGCCTTTCCGTAAACGCGCAGGAAAATACCGACGACCACGAGTTCCGGTCCGCCGACAAATTCCGGTACATCTTCAATTGGAACCAAGGCCACCCGCGGCACATTCATCTCGATGCGATGCTTGATCAGACGGGAAAGTGCCGTCGCGGAATTACCCGCGCCGACATTTCCGATCTCCTGCAGCACATCGAGCTGCATATCCGACAGAGCTGTCAGGTCTTCTCCTTCTACAGTCATGGACTCAATCCTTTTCTCATGCGGTGCGTTTCTTTAACGAAGCACTGAACACGCCGATGTTACTTTGCCTCCTTGAGCCCGACGATCTCCTCCAGATTGAGCAGGATGATCAGTCGTCCTCTGATATTTCCAATACTGCTGATAAACTTGCTGCTCTCGCGCGCATTGGTCGCCTTCTTCGTATCGACGGGCGCGTTCTCGAGACTCAGCACCTCCGTCACTGCATCAACGAGCATGCCGACATGGACATCCTCGACGGATACCGTAACGATACGCGTACGGTCGGTATACGGCGTCTCTGCGAGACCAAGGCGCTGCTTCAGATCAATGACCGGAAGAACAGCACCGCGCAGGTTGATGACCCCCTTGATGAAGTCCGCCGAATAGGGGACACGGGTGATATCGGTAAGATTGCGGATCTCCTGCACGTTCAGAATGCTGACACCATATTCCTCATCACGCAGGTTGAATGCCACGTACTGGTTGTTCTGCGGCGCACCGCTCTGATTCATATCCTCTGCCATCTTCTTTTCCCTCCCCTGCTCACTGCTGAATCATCGTTGCGACATCGAGAATGAGTGCAACTCTGCCGTCGCCAAGCACTGTTGCTCCGCCGAAGAGCTTGAGTCCGGCGAAGAGGTTCCCCAGCGTCTTGATAACGATTTCCTGCTGACCAATGAGGTTGTCCACCACGATGCCCGCCTTTGCCTCGCCGGCATGGACAACGACGACAAAGAGCTCCTCGGAGTCCTTCACATGTGGGACCTGCAGTGCCTCCTCCATGCGGACAATCGGGATGATCTCACCGCGCAGGACGATGACCTCCTTGTTCTGGATGGTCTGGATATCCGTCGGTTCAATGTTGACCGTGCTGTCGATGGAGGTGAGCGGAATTGCGTACATCTCTTCCTGTACGCGGACAAGCATCGCCTGGATGATTGCGAGCGTCAGCGGGAGCTTGATCTTAAAAATGGATCCCTCATCGATATGTGTCTCGACATCGACGTGCCCGGAGAGTGCTTCGATCTTGCTGCGCACAACGTCCATGCCGACGCCGCGTCCCGAGATATCGGTGATCTGCTCTGCCGTGGAGAATCCCGGCAGGAAGATGAGGCGAACGGCATCCGCATCGTCGAGGCGGTCTGCCTCATCCTGCGTGATCATGCCCTTTTCGACCGCTTTGCGGCGAATCTTGCTGGCATCGATACCCGCGCCGTCATCCGTAATCATGATGACGACGTTATTGCCTTCATGACGTGCAATCAGCCCGACCTCGCCGACGCGCGGCTTGCCCTTTGCCTCACGCGCATCAGGGCTCTCAACGCCGTGGTCGAGGGAGTTGCGCAGAAGATGCATGATCGGATCGCCGATCTCATCGATAACGGTACGGTCAAGCTCCGTCTCCTCACCCTCGATGGTGAGGTTGATCTCCTTCCCCAGTTCCTTCGATACGTCGCGCACCATGCGCGGGAAGCGGTTGAACACGGCACTGACGGGAACCATGCGAACCTTCATGACGATGTTCTGCAGATCGCCCGTCACACGATCCATCTGTTCGAGTGTCTCCATGAGATCACTCATGCGATGGGTCTGTCCGATCTGTTCAAGGCGTACCTTGTTGATAACCAGCTCGCCCATGAGGTTCATGAGCGTATCGAGCTTTTCGATGTCGACACGAACGCTCTGGCTCTGGTGCTGCTTCTTCGGAGCCGCCGCCTTTGCGCCTTCCTTCTTTGCCGGAGCTGCTGCCTTCTTTGGCGCAGGTGCTGCCGCAGCGGCCGGAGCGGCAGGAGCTGGCTCAGCCGGCTTGGCGAGCGCATCAGGATCGAGCTCCTCCACACCGATGTCCTCGATCTCAGAGACGGTATCAACGGCATTCGTCACAGCCTCAGCGTCGCTTGCCGTTGCGAGTACGATATCAAAGCTGCGTTCGAATTTCTCCTGTTCGAGATCCTCCGCCGGGGGAACGCTCTTGATGACATCACCGATCTCATCCAATGCATGCATGACCATGACGGAACGCGCTGCCTTGAGCACACAGCTCTCCATCAGCGTAACCTTGACATGGAAGACGTTCATCCCGGCGTCCTTCGCCTTTTTCATGACATCGAGGTCGATGTCATCAATGCCGAGATCGCCGCCCGCTCCGCCAGATGCATCCCCCGCCGCGGGGGCAGCAGCAGCGCCCCCTGCAGCAGGAGCTGCTGCCGGAGGAGGCGTCCCCTTGGAGATGGAGCTGAGCTTAGCGACAAGGTCGGAGACATCGACGACATCCTCCGCCTCACCGTTGCCGACGCTGTCCACCATCTGCTCCAGTGAGTCAAGACACTTGAAAAGCGTGTCCATGATGTCCTCATTGAGCTTCAGCTGTTCCTTACGGACGAGGTCGAGGACATCCTCCATCTCATGGGTCAGCTCCGCAATCTTTGCGAAGCCCATCGTCGCAGACATGCCCTTCAGCGTGTGAGCATTGCGGAAGATGTCGTTGACGACACTGATCTCCTCCATGTTCTCTTCGAGACGCAAAAGACCTTCGTTCAGGGACTGCAGATGCTCATGCGACTCATCCAGGAACATATCCATATACTGGTTATCCATTGATATTCCCCCTACTTCCTATCTTCTCACAGCTGCCTGAATCGCTCCCGCGATCTTGGGCAATGGGCATATCTCATCGGCCAGCCCCGCATCGACCACGGATTTTGGCATTCCGTAGACGACACAGGTCGCTTCATCCTGCGCAATGCAGTAGCCGCCATTTTGCTTGATCCGGCGCATCCCTTCCCTGCCGTCGCACCCCATCCCCGTAAGGATGACGGCGACGACATCGTTCCCTAGATGCGCCACAGAGTCGTACATGACATTCACCGCAGGACGGTGGTTCCCAACGGGCGGCTCATCGCTGAGTGCGATACGCCGTCCCCCCGCCTCCTGCCGAACGCGCAGCTGCCGATTCCCCGGCGCGATATAGACGCAGCCGGGCCGCAGCACATCGCCATCGCATGCCTCCCGAACCTCGACACGGGCAACCCCGTTCAGACGCTCCGCCAGTGCTCCCGTGAATCCTGCCGGCATATGCTGAACGACGACAACAGGACAGGGAAAATGCTCCGGCAGCCCCGTGATGACCGTCTGCAGTGCCTGCGGCCCGCCTGTCGATGAGCCGATGGCGACGATCCGGCGGTTCTGTGGGGCTCCGCGGACATGGGTCTCATAATGCAGTAAATCAGTCATTCCTCACGCGCTCCACTTGAGCACGCTGCACTTGGAAGAGATAGCGGATAATCTTATCCCTCATGCTGCGTGACACTGCCAGAAACTGGATGCCGATGTGATAGATCGGCGTATCGCCTTCACGCTCCACGCGCGTTACACGCATCACCTTCGACATCATCTCGATCGTCCCAATGCCGGGAATATCATTGATATCGAGTGCCACACCGGTATCGATGGGCAAACGCCGCGGCCATGCAAATGAAAGTCCGCTGCCGCTGAGATCGACGACCGGCACATTTGTCGGCGCATCAATCGTCCCCTCGGCGTCAATGTGGCGGATTGTCGCCGTAAGATTTACCTTGGTACGGAACAGCCCGCGCTTCTGGAAGCGTTCGACAAACTCCGGGATGGAAATGCGCAGCGTCGGAATGCGCCCGTCATGACGACCATGCCCGCGATGTACGCTAAAGAAGCGATAGTGACAGCCATCGCCCCCTGCAAGTACATACAAATTCTCGCCGACACGGGGGATGATCGGAACGAGCCGCTCATCTAGGGGCATCGCGACGATGAGATCATCGCCGACAATGTCCTCCACGCGGCTGGTATATCCGGAAGTCCCCTCCTCGGTATTTTCAAAGAATATTTCCAATCGCTGTCCGATGGATAAAATACTCCTTGCATCTACCAATTCGCCCGCCATCTAAAATTTCCTCCTTGGCTAAGCTGAAAAGTTAAAAATTTGTTGCAAAAAACCTTTCCAGCCTCTTTTTACTTTCATTTCTTCCCCGGTGATAATCGCCTCTGCCAGCGCATCAATGCATCGTGCTGCCGCAGATGTGGGTGCCGCCTTGATGAGCGGCTGCTGGCGCCGTACCGCCTTCGTCACGGAGGCGTCCTCAAAGACATAGCCGAGGCAGTCCACGGGCATGTGCAGAAACTTCTCTGCTGCCCGTTGGAGTTTCAGCGCAACCTCACGGCTCTCCTTCGGCTCGTAGACGCGGTTGATGACGAGACGGAGATTCTTTTGTGCCGCGTAGATGCTGTATGCCTTCATGACGGCGTACGCATCCGTCAGGGAGGTCGGCTCCGGTGTCGTCACGAGGATCACCTCGTCCGCCGCGAGGATAAAGTCCATCACGTTGCGCCCCAGCCCCGCGCCTGTATCAACGAGGATCACATCGGCACGCGCGGCACAGTCGGCGAGCTTCTGCTGCAGGAGCAGCTTCTCCGCACGATCGTATTCAAGTGCCTTCTCGATGCCCGAGCCGCCTGAGATATACTGAACACCATGCGGCGACTCAACGATCACATCGTCCAGTTTGACCTCCGGCCGCAAGAGATCGAGCAGATGCCGCCGCGACGAGGTGCCGAGCATCACGTCGACATTCGCCATACCGAGGTCGGCGTCGATGACGAGCACGCGGTAGCCCTTATCGCGCAGTGCAATCGCCAGATTGACGGCGATGTTCGTCTTTCCGACACCGCCCTTCCCACTGGTGATTGCAACGACGCGCACATCCGCCCACGCCTTCGCCTGAGCAGACGAGAGGATCGGCCGTTCCGGCGCTGTCTGCGGCACAGTGGGAGGCGGCTGCGCCTCCGTGGGGGCAGGCTCTCCCTCGGCACCGACCATCTGTCGCAGCCGCGTTGCCTGATCTGTCATATCATTCCCTCAAAAGCAGTTCTGCCAGCCGCTCCGCTGTTGCCGGAATGATATCGTCCGGCACGCTCTGTCCGTTGGAGAGAAACGAAAGAGGCAGTCCGCGGTTGGCAAGAAGATTGAGCACCATCCCGAACGTCTGCGTCTCATCCATTTTCGTAAAGATGATGCAGTCGGGTTTGCACGGAGCAAAGCGCTCGATGATCTGCACGGCATCCTGCTCCTTCGTCGTCGCGCTGACGACGAGGTGCTTCTCCATCCGCGCATACGCGGCAAGCAGCGATGTCAGTTCCTCCATCTGGAATTCGTTGTACTGGCTGCGCCCCGCCGTATCCACGAGGACAAAATCCTTGCTGCGATGACGCGCAATTGCCTTTTTGAGATCCGCTGCCGAGTAGACAACTTCGACGGGAAGCCCCAGAATCTCCGCATATTTTTTGAGCTGCTCCACCGCCGAGATACGGTAGGTATCCGCCGTGATGAGCGCCCCTTTGAGGTTCTGCTCAAGCACAAAATGCGCGGCGATTTTTGCGAGCGTCGTTGTCTTTCCGACGCCTGTCGTACCGATGAATGCATAGACGCGCGCGCCGTGCGTCCCGGGCTTCAGCCCGTCGGTGAACTGCATCACCTGCGACAGGTATCCTGCCAGAACACCTGCAGCGCGTGGGTCAAGGCTGTCGAGATTCGCATCGGCGATGGGAATCTTCCCCGCCATATCCTCGCACAGCTCCTCACGGACATCCTGCTTGACGAGCGCATCACGGATGGAGACCACCTCTTTGGGCTTGTTCGCCGCCATCATGGAGGCGAGCATCGTCTTCATCTGCGCAAGCTCATCCTCGAGCATGCGGATGCGCTCTGCCGAGCGGTCCTCATCTGCCGCAGGGGCAGACGGCTGGGCTGCTGGCGGCTCTGCCACGACCGTGGGCTGCGGCACTGCTTCATAGGCGGGTGCCTGCGCCGGAGCGGTGGCAGGGGGCGGTGCCGGCGGCACATAGCCATCCTGCGGATAGGCCGGTGCCGGCGACACCGGCGGTTCCGCGGGTGCGGCGGGTGGCGCTGCATAGGGCAGCTGCACCACATCGGGGGCGTAGACATCGTACACGGGGCCTGCCTGCGGGACGGCCCCGCCCTCAGGACCTGCCGTCTCATTCATCCGATATCGGTTCACCACATTGGTCGGCAGGATCGGTGATGCCGGGGGAACATAGGCCGGAGACGGCTGCGGCGTCCGCTGCTGTGATTCATCTACTGCAGCAGTCACCTCGATCATCTCCGCGCCGCCAAGGACACCGCCCTCACGATATTTCTTCGTGTGGAGGAGCACGGCATTGCTGCCGAGTTCGTCCTTGATCTGCTCCATGGCCTCCTTGACCGAGGATGCGCGTACCGTTTTAACCTGCACTTAGATCTTCACCACCCCAAGGATTTGAATTTCAACATTCTGTTCAATTTCCGCGTGGGAGAGAACAATGAGGCCCGCGATCGAGCGCTCAACCAGATTGCGGAAATACGGACGCACCGTCGGACTTGTGAGCACGATCGGCTGATAGCCCTGATCGGTCAGCTTATGGAGCTGCTCCTGCAGTGCCGTAAGGAGTTTCTGCATCGTATCGGGATCGAGGCTGACATAGGAGCCATGCTCGGTTCGCTGCACGCTGCCCGCGATCTTGTTCTCGATGGCAGGATCGAGCGTAATGCAGGGGAGCACTCCGTTTTGGACGTTCTGCTGCGTAATCTGCCGCGCCATGGCGTGACGGACATACTCCGTCAGGACGTCCGTATCCTTCGTTGCTGGCGCATAGTCAGCAAGCACCTCCAGAATCGTGCTCATATCGCGGATCGATATGCGCTCGCTCAGGAGATTGGCGAGCACCTTCTCCACTTCGCCCACGGTGAGCAGATTCGGAACGACCTCTTCGACGAGAGCCGCGTTGGTCTTCTGGAGGTTGTCGAGCAGGTTCTGCGTCTCCTGACGCCCGAGGATCTCCGCCGCATGCTCCTTGATGATCTCCGTCAGGTGGGTTGCGAGCACGGAGACCGCATCCACGACCGTGTAGCCGTTCAGCTCCGCCTGCTCACGTTCGTTCTCCGAGATCCAGAGTGCGGGGAGGCCGAACGCCGGCTCCGTCGTCTCGATGCCCGGCACCTCCTCAAAGACGGTTCCCGAGTTCATCGCGAGATAGTGGTCGAGCATCAGCTCGCCGCGCGCAATCTCCACGCCCTTCAGCTTGATGATGTAGGCATTGGGTTTGATCTGGATATTGTCACGGATGCGGATGGTCGGCACGACGAGTCCGAGCTCCAGCGCACATTGACGGCGAATCATGACGATGCGGTCGAGGAGATCGCCGCCCTGCCCCGTATCGACGAGCGGGATAAGGCTGTAGCCGATCTCGAGCTCCATCGGATCGACCTGCAGGAGCGAGACGATATTCTCGGGCGTCGTTGCTTCCTTCTTCGCCTTGGCTTTCTGCTCGACCTGCTGGACTTCCTGCTCCACCGCCTGTCCGCGATGGAGATTCCATGCGATAAAGCCGCAGAGTGCCGCGAGGGTAAAGAACGGAATGCCCGGCAGCCCCGGCATAATCGCGAGGAAGAGGAGCACGCCCGTGAGAATCATAAAGATACGTGCGTTGCGGAAGAGCTGCTTGACGAGATCGCCGCCGAGGTTCCCCTCTGCCGCCGAGCGCGTGACGATGATACCGGTCGCCGTCGAGATGAGGAGTGCGGGGATCTGTGCGACGAGTCCCTCACCGACAGTCAGCAGCGTATAGGTCTGGAGTGCCTGTGCCGCATCCATATCGCGCTGGAGCATCCCAATGACAAAACCGCCGCCGATGTTAATCATCATGATAACAATCGCGGCGATAGCATCGCCCTTGACAAACTTCGATGCACCGTCCATTGCGCCGAAGAAGTCCGACTCGCGCTGCACCTTCTCGCGGCGGCGCTTCGCCTCCGCATCCGTAATCGCCCCTTGGTTGAGATCCGCGTCGATCGCCATCTGTTTGCCTGGCATCGCATCGAGGGTGAAACGCGCCGACACCTCGGCAACACGTTCCGAGCCCTTCGTGATAACGATGAAGTTCACAATGACGAGGATGACGAACACGATAAAGCCGACGACCGCATTACCGCCGACAACGAAATTTCCGAATGCTGTGATGACCTCACCGGCGTTCGCATTGAGCAGAATCAGACGCGTTGACGAGATATTCAGTGCCAGCCGAAAAAGCGTCGTAATGAGGAGAAGCGATGGAAAGACGGATAGATCCAGTGCCTCCACATTGTAGATCGCCGACATGACGACGAGCAATGCAATGGTGATATTGAGACAGATCAGGACATCCAATAAGACCGTCGGCAACGGAATAATCATCATGATGACGATCGTCACGATGGCGACGGCGATCAGAACATCGCTGTATCGCTGTATGAAACTGCCGGACGAAAGAGGATTTACACTGCCGGTCTGCGGTGCTGCCATGCTCTTACTCACTCCCCTTGTTCCCGTTTCCCTTACGTGGATATATGATCCACCATATAACATTATATCAAATATTGAAATCTCGTCAAATGATAAATGTGTTCTTAGAGCGCCGATTGTGCAGGTATGTCAGAGTCTGTCCGATTAGCGCAGAAGTTCATTCTGCTTTCACCGATTTTCTCACGCTCCGCGTCGTGCATGCTTCAGGCGGTAGACGTATGCCAGTACCTCAGCAACCGCCTGGTAGAGCTCCTGTGGAATCGCATCGCCAATCTGCACTGCCGCATAGATGGCACGCGCGAGTGGCTTGTTCTCGATGATCGGGACACGCGCCTCACGTGCGATCTCCTTGATGCGCTGCGCGACAAGATCCTGCCCCTTCGCAACGACCAGCGGAGCCGACATCCCCTGCTGATAGGAGAGTGCAATCGCATAGTGGGTCGGGTTTGTGACGATAACATCCGCCTTCGGCACTTCCTTCATCATGCGCGCCATCGCCATCTGCCGCTGCTTCTGGCGGATCTTTCCCTTGATCTGTGGGTCGCCTTCGGACTGCTTCATCTCATCCTTGACTTCCTGCTTGGTCATCTTGAGATCCTGCGTTGTCTGCCACTTCTGGTAGCCGTAGTCCATAAGTGCCATAATCATGATGACACCGATGACGATGAACGCCATCTGGAAGATGATCTCCGCAACGAGCGCAAGGCTCGTCGTCAGGTCAAAGAACATGAACTGCGGCATCGCCAGAATCTGTTCATGGATGAAGCGGTAGAGGAAAAATCCAATGACGAGAATCTTGAAAAATGACTTCGCCAGCTCAACAAGCGAACGCTTGGAGAAGATACGCCCGAAGCCGTTGATTGGATTCAACTTGTCAAGTTTGAACTCAATGGACTCCGTGTTGAAATTGAGCCCGACCTGAAAGAAATTGATCGCCAAGCCGATCAGCATGATCGCAAACATGACGGGAAAAGCAGTTTTGGCGAGCACAACAATGATGCCGATAAAGATGTGAATGATGTTCTCGGTATCGACGCTCTGATTCAGATTTGTGAACACATACGTGGTATAGGATGCAATCGAAAGATAGATGGAGTCCCACAGGAGCTTCAGTGTAAAGAACCCCACGAGCAATACGAACGCCGTGTTCAGCTCCTGGCTGCGTCCGACCTGCCCCTTCTTTCGCGCGTCGGCGCGTTTTTTCGCCGTCGGCTCTTCCGTCTTTTCCCCGCCTGCGAAACGCTGGAGGTCAAAGACGAACGTCGCCCTATTGGAGGGCGCGTATCGCAAGTGATATATTTCCATACATTTCATTGAACAGCACATCCAGGAATAAGACATAGAACGGAATGATCATCGAGAGAACGGTGATGCCGATCATCAGCTGCATCGGAATGCCGACAACAAAGATGTTCATCTGCGGCATCGTACGCGAGAGGATGCCGAGCCCCACATTCGTGAGAAGAATGGCGAAAGTGATCGGCATGGCGATCTTCATGCCCGTGAGGAAAATTGTGCCCGTGAAGTTTGCCATGAGCATCGCCAGCGACAGATTTCCCTCCATCCCTGCGATGGGAACAACGCGAAAGCTCTCAACGAGCGCTGCCAGAATCATGTGATGTCCGTTCGTCGCAAGGAGAACGATCACCGCCAAATTATAAAGAAAACTTCCGATAAGCGGTATCTGCTGACCGGAAGTCGGGTCGACAACATTGACGATGGCAAACCCCACCTGCATATCCATGACCTTACCCGCCATCGTGATTGCGGCAAAGGAGATATACGCCACGAAGCCGATCAGCCAACCGATAAAGAGTTCACCGAGGGCAGTCACGCCGAACATGATGACATTCTCCGGGACGTAGGGCGTTCCCAGCCCATCCACCACCGGAAAGAGCAGGATCGTGATGGCGAGTGCCGTACCTACGCGAAAATAGATGGAGATGTTCATACTGCCAAAGAATGGGGATATGAGGAAAATCCCGCTGACCCGTACAAGCATCAGCAGGAATACGGCGATATGCCCCTGAAGCAGCTCATACAGATCCATGTGCCGCCCTCCTCATCGCAGGTACATGGGGAGGTTGATAAAGACGTTCGATACGTACTCCACCATGATCCGCAGCATCCAAGGGCCGAAGATCAGAATGGCGACAAACACCGCAATAATCTTCGGAATGAACGCCAGTGTCTGCTCCTGAATCGACGTCGTCGCCTGAAACACCGCCACCAATAGGCCGACGATCAGACCGAGCCCGAGCATCGGGGCAGAGACCAGAAGGACGATCATGAGAGCTTCCTGTGCGAGCTGAATGACCAAATCTCCGGACATATCAGCGCCTCCCCATCAGCGGAAACTCATGATGAGCGACTGTATCAAGAGATGCCACCCATCGACCATAACGAACAGCAGAATCTTAAACGGCAGGGAGATCATGACCGGCGGCAGCATCATCATACCCATGGACATGAGGGTACTCGCGACGATCATATCGATGACGATAAACGGAATATAGATCATAAAACCGATCTGGAATGCCGTCTTGAGCTCACTGATGATGAACGCAGGGATGAGCGTAAACGTCGACACATCCTCCGGGCCATCGGGACGCGGGGCATCCGACAGGTTGACAAAAAGTGCGAGATCAGACTCACGCGTCTGACGCAGCATGAACTCGCGCATCGGATCCACGATGTTCTCCAGCGCCTGCTCCTGTGTAATCTGTCCCTCAAGATAGGGCTGTATGCCGTTCTCGTTTGCCTGCCCCCAGTAGGGTGCCATGATGTAGAACGTCAGAAACAGCGACAGCGCAATGACCACCTGATTCGGCGGCACATTCTGCGTCGAGAGCGCGTTCCGCAGGAAGCCGATGACCACAACGATGCGGACAAAGGACGTCGTCATGACAAAGATCGCGGGCGCAAGCGACATGACCGTGAGCACAGCAAGCACCTGCATACTGGTCGCAACATCCTGCGGATTGTTGGACGTACCGACCCCGACGTTAACCGTTGGGATCAGCGGGGCAGCAGACGCCTGCCCCACACCGAGGAGCAGGAACGCCGCAGCACCCAAGATCGGAAAAATGCGCCCCAATTCCCTTCCCCCATTCCTCTCTGTCCGCCTACTTTCGGAAAAGCGGCGGGATTTTCTGCACGAAATCCGAAAGAGATCCGAACTGCTCACTGAATACGCCGCCCTCCATCGGAGCGGCACTGCGGATCTCCTCAAGCGTCTCAGGATCGTCGATCTCCGTGATCAGACGGATGTTGGCATCCGTCACGCCGAGCACGAAGACACGCCCGAAGAGTTCCACCACGCAGACCGAGCGATTCGGACCAAGCGGCAGCTGTAAGTAGACCTGTCCGCCGCGCGCCGCAAGCGTGCGCATGGAGCTCTTGCCAAAAGCGCGTGCGACGAGATAGGCGAGGATGACCACGAATGCAAAGACAGCAAAAAGGCTGACCACATAGGCGACCGTCGACCACCATGATACGGCCGACGGGCGCGGGTCAGCCTCTTGATATCCGGCTAAATATCCGCCGCCCGTCTCACCTGCGGCAGACACATCCCCTGTACATAGAGCAAAGAGCACGCATCCGAGCAGCAAGGACAGAGTCAATATCCACGCACGCATCAGCCGACGGCTTTGCGAATTGCCTCCAGAACGCGGTCTGCCTGGAACGGCTTCACGATGAAGTCGCGCGCACCCGCCTGGATGGCCTCGATAACCATGGCCTGCTGTCCCATTGCGCTGCACATAACGACCTTGGCGCCCGGATCGACCTTCTTGATCTCCTTGACTGCCGTGATGCCATCCATCTCCGGCATCGTAATATCCATTGTCACGAGGTCCGGCTTGAGTTCCTGGTACTTCTCCAGTGCCTTCATGCCGTTCTCTGCCTCACCAACGATCTCATAACCGTTCTTCGACAGGATGTCCTTCACCATCATTCGCATAAAAGCTGCATCATCAACGACCAGAACGCGAGTTGCCATTTTCTCATCTCTCCTTAATCCGACAGAACATCCCCTATTCCCAAGGGCATTACCTGCACACAGCGGTGCTTCCTAAATCGCTCTCATTATAGCGAAATATGCCTTCGGTGACAAGGACTTTCTACACTTCTCTTTCCAGCGAATTGCATAACTGCGCCGCAACTCCCCGGGAAATACGGATCAGCACGGCTGTCCGTACTTCTTCAAGACATTCTTTCCGTCACTGGAGACGTGCCGCACGCTCAAGCGGGCTGACAATCTCCGTGATGCGGACGCCGAAGTTCTCGTCGATGACAACAACTTCCCCCTTTGCCAGATACTTTCCGTTGACCATGATGTCCACGGGTTCTCCGGCAAGTTTATCAAGCTCCACGATCGACCCCTTCGTCAGATCGAGGATCTCCTTGATGGACTTCTTTGTGCGGCCGAGTTCGACATTG
Organism: Selenomonas sp.; assembly: GCA_015265235.1. Classification (GTDB taxonomy): domain Bacteria; phylum Bacillota; class Negativicutes; order Selenomonadales; family Selenomonadaceae; genus Centipeda. The sequence goes on from JABZYJ010000013.1 coordinate 17,738, forward strand.
ACCTGCAAAGGTACGTCGAGGATCAGGCCGATATTGGCATCATTGACCTGTACCGGTACCGTGCTGAGCGGCGTAAACTGCGCAGACTGTACGGGGACATTCGATGCGACATGTGGCTGCATAGGCTGTGCTCCATATCCATTACTTGCCGGCGCCGCAGCAGCTGCTGCCGGTGCCGAAGCGGGTGCTGCGGCAGGTGCCGCCGGCGGCGGTGCCGCAGCGGCTGCGATGGCTTCTTCCTCATCGTCAACATCGGGCTGCTGGTTCATCAGCGCATCGACCATCTCACGCGCGACATCGAGCGGCAGAAGCTGCATGATCTCGCTGTCGATGAGGCCATCCACCTCCATGCGGAACGATGCCTGCACGATGGGATCCGCCTTGTCAAGCAGCTTTGAGACGACTTCCTCCGTCCCGAGATCAACGAGTGTCACAACGGGTGGAGTGATATCCACCTTCTTGTTGAACATCGAGGAAAGCGAGGTCGCAACACTGCCCATCATCTGATTCATGGACTCGCTGACCGCACTCATGTGGATCTCGCTGAGTTCCTCGTCAGGATTTGTCCCGTCATTGCCCATCATCAGATCGGCAATGATCGCCGCGTCCTTTGCTTGGATACAGAGGACATTGTTTCCCTCGATGCCGATGCTGTAGCCGACCTCAACCACGAGGAAGGGGATGGGGTACTTCTCCTTCAGCTGGCTCATGTTGGAGATGGAGACTGTCGGCGTTGTGATCGACACCTTGCGTCCAAGAAGGACGGAGAGTGTCGTCGCCGCGCCGCCCATGGAGATGTTGCCGATCTCACCGAGGGCATCCCGCTCCATATCCGTTATCGTATCTCCGGTGGGAGCCGCACCTGCAGCAGATGCGTCGTCCGAGGCTGCCGCGTCATCCGCAGGCGCATCATCGCCGCCTCCACCGCTCAGGAGGGCGTCTATCTCCTCCTGTGAGATCATATCGTCACTCATTCGCGTCGTCCTCCCCTTCTATAATCCCGGAAATCTGTACGGCCATGCGCTTTCCGGCCGTACCCGGACGCGCGAGGAACTTTGGATTCGACCCGACATAGCAGACCAGCTCATCCTTTGTCAGGGTATCGAGCTGGAGAACATCACCAAACCCAAGGGTCAGGAACTCGTTGATTGTCACGTGGATCTCACCGAGCTGCACTGTGAACGGCACGGAGGTGCGCTCAATCTTGCGCTGCAGTTCCGCGACCTGCTCCGGCGAGCTCTCACGATCCATGGAGGACGCCACCCAGAACGATGTCGTCAGCTTCGGCATCACCGGTTCGAGCACCAGATATGGGATACAGATGTTCATCATGCCCTCGACCTCGCCCATCTTGATATGGATCGTGATGAGCACGACCATATCGCTCGGCGGAACGATCTGGGCAAACTGTGGATTCGTCTCCATCGTCTCGAAGTTCGGACGGAACTCCACGACGTTGCTCCACGCCTCTCGGAAATAGTTCGTCACCGTATCGATGAACCGGCGCATCACCGCCGCCTCAATATCCGTCAGCACACGGGGCTTCACGCCCGGCCTGCCCTCACCGCCAAAGATACGGTCGATGTAGGCAAGCGAAATGTCCGTACTGAGCTCGATGATGATGTTTCCCTTCAGCGGCGGCAGTGCAAGGATGCCGATCACGGACGGGTTCGCCATGGATTGAACGAATTCCTGATACGTCATCTGCTCGACGGACAGCACCTCGATGTCGATCATCGTGCGCAGGCTCGCCGACAAATAGGTATTCAGGAGACGCGAAAAACTCTCATGCAGCATGAACAGTGTCCGCATCTGATCCTTGGAGAACCTGTCCGGCCGTTTGAAGTCGTAGACCTTGACCTTGCGTTCCTCTTCCTCCGCCTTGACTTCCTCGGCGGAAACCGAGCCATCCGAAAGTGCCGAAAGAAGCTTGTCTATTTCGGATTGAGACAGTACGTCCTCAGCCAAGACTCTTCCCCCTTCCCTTTGTGCAGCACTTCATCGAACTTACTGCAGCAGGAAGCTCGTGATGTAAACATCGTAGACCGATCCCTGTCCAAGGCGGTCATTCAGGGCATCTTTCAGCTGCTTCTTCAACGCATCCTGTTTGGTTGCATCAAACTCCTCAAGCGGCGCAGCACGCAGGAACTGCATCGTCGTGTCGAGGATCTTCGTCTCCGCGACAGGGTTGACCTTGCCGTCCTTCACCACATCGGACTTGCCGGGATTGAGTTCCATGACAATGCCCGCCTTGAGATACTTGCCGGCACGACCGCCGCCGACATTGACCAAGATGCCTTCCTTCGGATCGCCGAGCTTGTAGAACACGCCCGGATCATGGCTCGCCTTGCTGCTGCCTCCATCCTCCGCATGAGACGGGGACTCCGCCTGTGAGAAGATGTAGTATGAGATCCCTCCGGCTGCTGCCACTGCAACGAGAACCGCCACAACCACCACGACGATCATCATCAACATCGGTGATTTCTGCTTCGGCTGTTCTGCTACCTGCTCTTCCTTTTCCTCCGCCATGAGTAAATTCCCTCCCTAAAAATGACTACGAAGCCGCAGCGGCTCCACACCGGGGCACTCCCTTGCCGCATAGAAGAACACTGTTCTTTCATTATAGCAAAGGAATAGAAATTCGCCAACTAATTTTGATAGAGCGCACGCCGATACTTTACCGTGCGGCGCACGATTTCCTCCATCGGCTCCTCGACGATCAGCTTTTTTCCGTTGGTGAGTGTGATGACCGTATCCGGTGTCTCCTCGATGCTTTCGATGATCTCTGCATTGAGAACAAACTCGCCCTTCTTGTTCGTCTTGGAGTTGAACTTCGTCAGCATGATCATGACAGGCTTCCCCTCCATTCCCTTTGTTCAGTCTTCCCTACGCACAGAAAAAGCATTGAAAACTCTACCTGATATACTTTCGCCGTCGTCTTCACTTTTCCTTTTTTTTTACGACGTTTTTTTCATCATAGCTTAAAATTTTAACAAAAAAATATATCATCACAAAAATCATCCGAGCTGCGCGAGGAATGGCAATGAGCGCAGCGGCCGACCGACGAGTTCCTGCACATGGGCGAGCACCATGCTCTCCGCCGCCATCAGTGTCCCGCCGCGGACGCGCAGCGGCGCGGGATGCTGCCAGTCAATCTGCCGCAGTTCTGTGAGCAGCGTGCGCAGCTCTGCGGAAAACGGCATGGCGCCCTCCCCCGCACAGTCCGCGCAGAGAGCGCCGCCCTCCGCTGCGTGAAAGAACGCGTCGCCCTCGATGAGCGTGCCACAGTGAAGGCAGTGATCATAGGTCTGCTGCAGTCCCGCCGCATCCAGCGTGCGCAGCACGGCGGCGAGCGCAGTGACGCGCGGCTGCCGCGTCTCAAACGCCGTCATGATCTGTGCGAGCGCATCGAAAAACGGCTCATCTTCTACGCCCTCGGGCATGAATGCACAGACGACCTCCGCCGTGAATGTCGCATAGGCGAGCGCCGCGAGATCGTCCGCGATACGATGGTGGGAGGCGCGTACGGATGCCGTCTTGACCGTCTCAAGGCGCGCCCCCTCCGCGAGCTGCAGATCTGCATGGACGAACAGCTGCATTGCTCCGGCCAGTGGGCTGCGCGGGCGGCGACAGCCAAATGCCGCCGCGCGCACGAGCCCATGCTCCTTCGTATAGAGCGTCACGACCTTGTCCGCCTCGCCCCAGCTGCGCGTTCCGAGGACGATTCCCTCCGCTCCGTAGACCGCCATCTACGCACGCCTCTCCGATCCATCGTCCGCCGCAGCAGGCGTCTTGCGCACATTCTTCTGCGCGATATCCTTTTTCCGCTCCGCCATCGGCATCACGGCACCCGCCGTCAGCATATACTGGAGCGCCTCCTCCTTCGATATGTTGATCGTCACGGCATCCTCCTCACGCACGAGGAGCGTCGTCCCCGAGGTCATGTTGAGGCTCCACGGGATAAAGACGCAGAGATAGCCGCCGCCCATCGCCTCCTGAAAGCGCGGCGGCAGATCCGCCATAACAAAGCCGAGGGCGCGTCCGCCCATGTACGGCACATGAACAACGTGCGTGAAATTGCTGCTCGAGTCGAGCACCGCCTCGGAGAGACGCTTGACGCTCGTATAGATAAATTTGACGAACGGGATCGTCCCGATCATCGTCTCGCCGAGAGAGATCAACTTTGCGAGCGCCCAATTCGTCGAGCCCCAGCCAACGAGATAGATCACCGCCATGAGCGTGATGATCCCCATGCCCGGAAAGTAGAACGGCAGGTACTGCCCGAGTACCCCCTCGGTGAAGCGCAGCGTCCATTCGATGACGAACGCCGTGATGACGACGGGGACGAGCACAAGCAGCCCGTTGACAAAGCGGCGCGAGATGCGCCGCATCGCACGCCGATAGATATGCCCCAGCTGGCCTCTCATCGCTTCTGCCCCCTTTCCTTCTCATCCGGCGCGGCGGTCAGTCCTCCTCGGCAAAGCCGCAGTCGCGCAGCGCCCCTGTCTTGCTGCGCCAGTCCTTGCGCACCTTGACCCAGAGATCGAGATAGACCTTCGCGCCGAGCAGCGTCTCGACATCCGCGCGTGCCCGCTGCCCGATCGTCCGCAGCAGCGCGCCGCGTGCCCCGATGATAATCCCCTTTTGTGAGCTGCGCTCGACGTAGATCACGGCGCGGATGAAAACATCCCCCTTGGGGCGTGTCGTCATCTCCTCGATGTCCACGGCAACAGCATGAGGCACCTCATCCCGCGTCAGTTCGAGTACCTTTTCACGCACGAGTTCTGCGATGATCAGCCGCTCGGGCTGATCGGTCACCATGTCCTCGGGGTAGTACTGCGGCCCCTCGGGAAGTTTTTCCTTGATCTCATCGACCAGCCCCGTGAGATTCTCCTCCTCGCGCGCCGAGATCGGGACAATCGCCGCAAAATTATACGCCTTCGCATAGGAGGCGATCACGGGCAGGCTCTCCTCACGTGGGATGCGGTCGATCTTGTTCACGGCGAGGAGGACGGGCGCGTGTACCTGTGCAAGCTGTGCGAGTATATAGCGCTCGCCTGCCCCCATCTTCTCCGTCACATCCACGACGAAGACGACGACATCCACGCCGCGCAGAGCGCCCTCCGTCGCCTTCGCCATATAGCTGCCAAGCGCATCCTGCGGCTTGTGGACGCCGGGCGTATCGAGGAAGATGATCTGTGCGTCCTTCTCCGTCAGGATGCAGAGGATGCGGCTGCGCGTCGTCTGCGGCTTGTCGCTCATGATCGCGATCTTCTGCCCGATCAGCGCATTGATCAGCGTGGACTTCCCGACGTTTGGCCGTCCGACGACGGCGACAAATCCCGATTTATATGTACTCATCGTGCAATCCCCAGTACATCCATCACATGCCTCTGTTCCTCTTCCATTTCCAGCCGATCTTCCTCCTCGATATGGTCATAGCCGAGGAGGTGCAGCATCCCGTGCACGGTGAGAAAGGACATCTCCCGCAGAAAGCTGTGCCCATACTCCTCCGCCTGTGCTGCCGCACGCTCAAGCGAGATCACGAGATCGCCGAGCACCACGCCGCACGGCGCGTCGATGATCGCGGGTTCCTCGCTCTCCGTGAGGGCAAAGGAGAGGACATCCGTCGGACGATCCACGCCGCGATAGTCACGGTTGAGCACGTGGATGTGCGCATCATCCGTCAGCGTCACACTGACCTCCGCGTCCATTACGCCGTACAGCTCTCCGACCGTCAGCACGGCACGACGCACAGCGTCCACATCTTCCTGCGGTACGTCAAGATTTTCCGGCTCTCGTCCGATCGTGATCTCCATCGTGCTTCTCCCGTCTCTTTTCCCATGCACCATACGCCTCAACGATCCGCGTGACGACCTCGTGGCGGATGATGTCGACCGGCTCAAGGCGAATGACACTGACGCCCTTCACCCCCCGCAGGATCTGACACGCCTGCCGCAGCCCGGAGACCGTACCGCGCGGCAAATCGACCTGCTCAAGGTCACCCGTCACGACCATGCGCGAGCCGAAGCCGAGGCGCGTGAGAAACATCTTCATCTGCGCACCCGTCGTATTCTGCGCCTCGTCGAGGATGACGAATGCGTCCTCAAGGGTGCGCCCGCGCATGTAGGCGAGCGGCGCTACCTCGATCAGCTGACGGCTCATCATCTTCTGATAGCCCTCCGCCCCGAGGATGTCCTGCAGGGCATCGTAGAGCGGGCGCAGGTAGGGATTGATCTTCTCCGTCAGATCCCCCGGCAGAAAGCCGAGGTGCTCCCCCGCCTCCACCGCAGGGCGCGTGAGGATGATGCGGCTGACCTCGCGGTTGCGGAGCGCCGCTACTGCCATGACGACGGCGAGATAGGTTTTTCCCGTTCCCGCAGGCCCCACGCCGAGCGTCACAGCATTCCGGCGGATCGCCGCGAGATAGTCGCGCTGACCGATGGTCTTCGCGCGTACCTCCCGCCCCTTTGCCGTCACGAGCAGCACCTCGGAGTGGAGTCCGTGCAGCTCCTCCGTGCGTCCCGCCCGGACCATACGTGCTCCGTAGTGCACCTCATGCGTCGTCAGACGCATCCCCTGCCGATGGCAGAAGAGCAGCTCGCCGATGAGCGTCCGCACCGCGGCGACATCCGCTTCTGCCCCCGTCACCGCAATACTGTTGCCGCGGCTCACCATACGGCAGGAGAAGTCCTCCTGCATGATCTGAAGGAAGGCGTCGCGATCGCCGAGAATCGCATACGCCTCCTGCTGATCCTTAAATTCGATGATATCTGTCGTCTCCGCCAAAGGCAGTCTCTCCTATATAAAATACTCGATGGTCGCGTCCGCCGTGCGTCTCGTCCGCAGGTCAAAGAGCAGCACCGCCTCACGCGATGCCACGGGACCGAGCGCATACAGCTCCTTCGTCTCGCGGTTAAAGCAGGAAAAGGGCACGACGCGGTTGTACTCATGTGGATGTTCGCACGTCACCTCGATGCCTTCGCGCTCAAAGGCGGGTTCTGTCTCCTTCACATAGTACGGGTCAAAGAGGCGGATGCGATCTCCCGTCACGCCCGTGAGAAGCGCGTAGTGCTCAACCTCGTAAAAGAGGCGCACGACCGCGACACCGCCGCGCACGAGCGCATCGTTGACGTTGCTGTGTGCATCGATGCGCACACTGTGCCCCGCAATATACTGGCAGGTCAGGGGGAACTGCGTGGCACGCGAGAAACCTTCGAGCCAGTTCGTGAGGTACATCATCGCCATGCGTGACGTCCCTTCCTTGCATGCCGTGCCGTCCATCCCGTAGCAGTCGAGGGAGTAGAGCATGACGCTGCGAATGACCTCGGGCGGGATCTCAGCACGCGGAAAGAGATAGCTCACCGCGTCGAGCAGCGCTGTCGGACCACAGTCGTACTCCGACATTTGATAGCGCAGAGGAATCTTCATGTATACCCCCCTTTCCGCAGGAGATTCGGCGTCAGGATCGCGAGGATGACGAGCACAATCCCGCCCGCCTGCACGGGGGCAAAATGCGTGCCAAAGATCAGCCATGCAAAGAAAACGCTTGCAACCGGCTCAATCGTCGCCGTGATCGCCGTCTCCGCCGGGCTGAGCCAGCGCAGTCCCAGAGTGAACGCAAAGAAGGCGCCCACCGTTCCAAGTCCGATGATCACAAAGAGATCGAACCATGTCTGCGCCGTAAAGAACGCACCGACATCTGCGATCGCCTGCGTCACCGGCAGCAGGGCAATCCCCCCGAAAAGCATGCAGACAGAGAGCAGAAAAAAGCGGTCAAAGCGCCGCAGAAGATGTACGGGATAGATCATCGCAAAGACAAACGTCGCCCCTGAGACAAGACTCCATACCACGCAGTCCGGAGGGACAGAGAGCCGCGTGAGATCGCCGCCCGTCACGAGGAGGAACACCCCTGCCACAGCGGCGGCCACGGTCAGCATCTCCGCCATGCGCGGCAGCCGCCGATGGCGTGCGGCGAGATAGAGGATCATCAGTGCGGGACTCGTCGAGCAAATCACCGTCGTCGCGGCCGCATCCCCCGCCGCAATCCCCTTGAAATACGAGAACTGTACGATCATGATGCCGAGGATGCCGTGCACCGCCATGCGCAGGAGCAGGCGCGGGTTGTGGCGCAGGGTACGCACGCCGCGCTGCAGACCGCCGCTCCACCACGCGAGCAGGAAGAACAGCCCGCTCGAAAGGAAGAGCCGCACCTGTGTCAGCTCCACGGGGAGATGATGTGACTGGGCATAAAAATCCTGTGCCGCCGTCCCGCTCGCCGCCCACATCGTCCCGGCAAGCAGAACGAGAAGCACCGCCGAGACGTGCGACAT
>JABZYJ010000140.1 GCA_015265235.1 Selenomonas sp.
CTGCATGAGTGGGGGGACGTCTGCCTCGGCAATGCGGGCAAAGACGTCCTCCTGCAGGAGGTAGACCGCACGCACCATGCGTTTGCGGTAGGTTTCCTGCTGCAGGAGCGGCAGCTTTTCCTCAACCGTCTTTGTGACGGCACGCGCGGGGAGCTGTATGGGCTCCGGCGTGCCGACCGCCGCATCGACGAGGCGATAGACGCGCTCCGTCTCTGCGAGGAACGGATGCTTCTTCAGGAAGCGTTTCATCGGATCGGTGTTCTTCGATTTCATAAAAAGGGGTTCTCCTCGTCTTTTCAGACGTTACTTGTTGTGAATGTTCTGCATGCGGTCAGCCCCCATACGCGGCGCACCGCAGGGAACTCATACGCGTTCGACGTTCACAAGGCAGGCCTTGAATTCCTGCTCCTGTACGTTCGGATCGAGCGCGTCAATGGTCAGGTAGTTGCCGGAGGGGCCCGTCGAAAGGCCCTTGAATCCCCAGTTGTAGGGCATCCAAACCATGTGCGTCTCCACGCCGTTGATCGTGAGCGGCTGGGCACGTTTCGTGACCATCGCCTTGATCTCGATCGCACCGCGCGTCGTGCTGACGCGGACGCGGTCACCGGCGCGCACACCGATCTTTGCGGCGAGCTGCTCGGAGATCTCGATGAACGGCTCCTTGACGAGCTCGTTGAGGTACGGGATGTTGCGCGTGATCGTACCCGAGCACCAGTGCTCCGTCAGGCTCGACGTGCAGAGGACGTAGGGGTACTCATCCGGCGTGCCGATCTTCTGCAGTTCGGGCACACGCGGATAGATGACGCAGGGGTTGAACTCTGTCTTCTGTCCCTCGTTCATCATGTTCTTCGTCGGGCTCTCAACCGGCTCATAGAACTCTGGCAGCGGCCCGTCTACGGGAACGTAGGAGTGATCGCGCGTCTCGCCGTTCTCCACGTCGCTGTACTCGGCAGCGAAGAGACGGCCGATGCCCTCGCCGTTCATGCGGAACGGCTTCTGTCCGCCCGGGGTCGTCGGTCCCTGCGTGCGGTCGCCGACATCCGGAACGTCGTAGCCATCCCACATGCCCTTTGCCTCATCCCACCAGACGAGTGCCTGATCGGGGCGAACGGGCTTGCCGTTCTCGTCGCAGGACGCACGGTTGTAGAGCATGTGAATGTTGTCGGGCCAGACCCATGCGTAGTTCGGGTAGATGCCCATGTTGCCGTTGTCTTCCTGTCCGCGGCGCTTCGCCATGTGGACACCGTCGCCATAGACGCCCGTAAAGATCCACATACCCGCCATCGTCGTGCCGTCGTCGCGGATCTCGCGGATGCCGCGCAGGAGATGTCCATCCTTCAGGTCGTAGCCGTTGCACTCCTTCATGATGTTCTCGACATACGCCTCGCCGTTCGCCTCGGGATCGCCGTAGTTCCATGTGAGGAGCTTGATCGTGTTGTCCTTCGGATCGGTCGAGTCCTTGTAAAGCTCTACGATGCGCTTCCAGAGCTTATCGCAGATCCAGTAGTCGGGGCGCGAGTCGTTCGTGGGATCGGGGCCCTTCATGCGCCACTGAATCATGCGCATGGAGTTCGTCATCGTACCGCAGCGCTCGAGGTAGGAGGCCGCCGGCATGAAGATGACCTCGGTCTGGATGTCGGCGGGGTTGTCGCCCGGACGCTCCCAGAACGCCGCCGTCTCGTTGACAAAGACATCCTGCACGATGAGGGTATTCAGATTCTTGAGCCCCTTGTTGACGATCGTAAGGTTCGCATTCGTCATCTGGGGGTTCTGCCCACAGACGTAGATGCACTTCATCTTCCCCTCGATCGCCTTCTCAAACATGACGTAGAGCGAATCGTTGTGCGTACCGTTGCGGATCGGCAAGGCGTTGAACAGATAGTCATTCCCTGCATTTGCCGCATCACCGAACCACGCCTTGAGGAGGTTCTTGAGGAACTTCGCGCGGAACGTGCCGTTGTGGTGCGTCCACTTCGCGAGCGTGTCGTCCGTATGCGTCGGATACGAGAGGTAGGCGGGATAGTACTGGAACATGATGCCGTAGTCCGTCGAGGACTGGACGTTCGGCTGCCCGCGCAGGGCGTCAATGCCGCCGCCCGAGACGCCGATGTTGCCCATGAGCAGCTGGATGATCGTAAAGCAGCGGATGTTCTCCACGCCGATCGTGTGCTGCGTCATGCCGAGCGCGTACATCATCACCGTCGGCGTAATGCTCGAGAAGAGCTCCGCCGCCTTCTTGATGTCCGCGACGGGCATACCCGTGATCGCCGAGGCCTTCTCGAACGTATAGCGCGAGAAATGCTTCGCGAGGCGATCCATGACCGTGCCCGGCTCCGCCATCGACAGTGCCTTTACCGGCTTACCGTTTGCGTCGACCTTGTAGCCCCACGTCGTCTTGTCATACGTGCGCGTCTTCTCGTTGTAGCCGGAGAAGATGCCTGCGTCGAATTTGTAGTCGTCACGCAGCAGGCAGTAGGCATTCGTGTTGCGGCGCAGATAGTCGGCATCGTATTTTTTGTTCTGAATAATATAATTGATAAGTGCTCCAAGGAATGCGATATCTGTGCCGGGCCGCAGCTGGAAGAAATGATCGGCAACGCGCGAGGTGCGTGTATAGCGCACATCGACGTGAACGATGGTCGCGCCGTTGTCCTTTGCCTCCATGACGCGTTTCATCGCGAGCGGATGGCATTCTGCGAGGTTCGACCCCTCGATCCAGACCAGCTTTGCCTTCTTGAGGTTGTACCACGAGCCTGTCATCGCGCCGCGCCCAAAGGCGGCGTTCAGAGCCGGCGGCGTCGTCGCATGACAGACGCGCGTCTGGTTGTCAATGAAGACTACACCGAGTCCGCGTGCCATCTTGATGAGCTGGTAGCACTCCTCGTTGTTGACCTGCGAGCCGCCAATAAAGCCGATGGCATCCGTACGGTTGCTCATGAACTTGTAGCCGTTCGCCTCGTCCTGACCGACCCAGTTCTCGTCACGCGTCTTCTTGAGGGCGCGCGCGGAACGGTCGATGGCCTCCTCCCAGCTGATCTCCTCCCAATGGTCGCTGCCGGGTGCGCGGTAGAGCGGGCACTTCGGACGCAGTTCCGCGTTCGGGATGTGACCATAGCCGATGCCCTTCGGGCAGAGACCGCCGCGATTGACGGGATTGTCTGCCGCACCTTCGAGGTTGATCAGCTTGCCGTCCTTGACGTAGCCGATCGTTCCGCAGCCGCAGCCGCAGAAGTGGCAGACGGAGGTAAATTCGCGACCGCCCGTCAGCTTGTACTCTTTTGCCGCCGCCGAGACCGTTGCGACGTCCAGGCCGAGACTGGCGAGTGCCAGCCCGACGCCGCTTAGCCCGGTGGCTTTCAAAAAGTCACGTCTGCTAAGGTTCATCGTGATTCTCCTTTCGTATCGGCGGGATTCCGCCGACAGGCTCTCCTAAACTTCTATATGAAAGCGGGGAAATCCCCGATTTCTGCACAGGGCGTGGACGTTTGTACGTCAAAGAATAATGCGCTCCGGGTTTGTGTAGATGCAGAACGAGCCCGGTGCCATGCGCGCGCAGAGCGTGATGCCGAGTTTGCGTGCGATGTTGAGCGAGAGGGTGGTCGGAACGGACTTCGCCGCGACCGTGGAGATCCCCATCCGCCCCAGTTTCAGCATCATCTCCGAGGAGCAGCGCCCACTGAAGATGATGATTTTATCTGAAATCTCCACGTGATTACGGAGCGCCCAGCCATAGAGTTTATCAAAGACGTTATGGCGGCCGACGTCCTCACGGAAGACGAGGATTTTCTTGTTTGTCTGATCGAACAGGACGCCGCTGTGGACGCCGTTCGTCGTATCATGGGTCTTGGAGAGATGCGAGAGGAGTTCGTCCGCTGTCGCAAGGATGTCCCTCGCGCTGAAACGCACGTCGCGCGGCCGCTCGAAGATCTCCTCAGGGCGCAGCTTCAGGATGCGGCGCGCCGAGAAGTAGCGCGGATTTTTCACCGCGTCCGCCGCCCACCACTGCGCATCCGTCGTCGTCTTGACTGCGGCGCGCAGATGCTCTGCATCCACCGTCATCTCCACGATGTCATCAAAGCTGCGGATGCGCCCCATCTGGGCGAGCATCCCGACGATGAGATCCTCGAAGTCGACGGGCGAGCAGAACGCCGTGGTGAAGTTCTCCCCGTTGAGGTCGATGTCGAAGAAGACCTCCTCCGAAGTGTATTTATGATCCGCGACAAACGCATTCTCCTCAGAGACATAGCGCGTCACGGGTACGTCGATAAAGTCACTGCGCTGAATTTCCATATTCTCTGCTTTCTGTGTATCACGATCAAGATGTTTACATCGTTAGAAACATAAGCCCATCTGCCCCATAGAGCGGCCGCCCCATGAGAAAGAGCGTGATCCGCGCCGCCGTCTCCACATCGTCGAGATCGTAGGAGAGCAGCCCATCCTGCGGCGTGCCGTCCTTTTGAAAGAGCGCCGTCACGCGCGCGTCGATCTCCAGTGCGGCAAGTCCGCGGTCGAGCATGAGGGTTGGCAGGACGCCGCGCGAACGCGATTCCGTGATAAACAAGTCAATATCTTGATCTATTTTCGATATAAGATTCTGAAAGTCCTGCCTCTGTTCTTCTTTTTTCTGGATAAAGTATCCATTTGGCGCACTGACGGCAACGGCTCGTGCTCCCGCCGCCGTAAAGCGTGCCGTATCCTTCCCCTCCGTGTCGAGCTGAAAGCCGTGGCTGTCGCTCTTGATGACGGCCGTACGCACCCCATGTGTCGCCAGATGCGGGATGAGCCGCTCGATGAAGGT
>JABZYJ010000141.1 GCA_015265235.1 Selenomonas sp.
TTATGCTGGAGCGCGCCGCCGAGCGCGGGACAAAGGGCGTACTGATTCTCGGTCATACGGGCAAGCTCGTGAAGATTGCCGCCGGCATTTTCCATACACATAACCGCATGGCGGATGCACGGCTGGAGACGCTCGCGGCGTATGCTGCCGCTGAGGGGCTCAGCCAGACGGATGTGCGCGCCGTACTGGCATCGAATACGACGGAGGATGCCTTGGCGGTGATCGCGTCGGCAGGGCTCGCTGAGCGGGTCTGTGCGGTGATCGCCGCACGCGTGCGTATCCGTGCGGAGCGGTATCTCTTCGGGAAAATGAAGGTCGGTGCCGTCATGGTGAATTTTGCGGGGGAGATCCTCGGTGTGGATGAGCAGGCGCGGGCTTTTGCCGATGCCTGCGGATGGAGACTGAACGCATGAGACATACGATCACCGTCGTCGGCATCGGCCCCGGCGACCCCGCCTATCTTCTGCCGCAGGCACGGGCGGCGATTCATGACGCGCGCGTCCTCGTCGGCGGGCGGCGCGCGCTCGCCGATCTTGCTCCTGCGGGGGTGCGTACGCATGCGATCGGAGCGGATATTGTAGAGGTACTGACCTTTATCCGGGATGCGCTCCGCGACGATGATGTGGTGGTCATGGTCTCGGGAGATCCCGGCTACTACTCGATGCTGGATGCTCTGCGGCGGACGTTCCCGCCCGAGCAGATGGCTGTGATCCCGGGCATCAGCTCGATCCAATTTGCCTTTGCACGGCTCGCCCTGCCGTGGCACGATGCACGTCTGCTCAGTTTTCACGGGCGTGAGCCGCGGGCAGAGGAGCTCGCGCGTACGGCAGATGCCGTGCTCGGGATGCTGACGGACGGGAAGCACAACTCTCAGACCATCGCGCAGCGGCTGCTCTCATCCGGCTGGCGTGCAGATGACATGATGTATATAGCGACGCGCCTTTCCTATGCGGATGAGAACATTGTTCGGACGACGCTGGGAGATGCGGCGCGTGATGAAGGAATTGGGCACGGCGTGATTATCGTCTGTGCGGTGAAGGAGGATGATGCATGAATCTCGGCATAAAAGATGACGCTTTTGTGCGCGGAAATGTGCCCATGACGAAGGAGGAGATACGCATTCTCACGCTCGTCAAGGCACAGATTGCCCCCGATGCTGTCGTCTATGATGTCGGCGCGGGGACGGGCTCACTCTCGGTGGAGGCGGCGCGTCTTGCACCGCAGGGGCATGTCTACGCCATCGAAAAGAATCCCGAGGGAATCGCCCTCATCAAGGAGAATGCGGCACGTTTTTCCACACCGAACCTCACGGTGGTCGAGGGGGCGGCTCCCGCCGCGCTGGATGGGCTTCCCCCTCTCGATGTCGCTTTGATCGGCGGCAGCGGACGGAGTCTGCCTGAGATTCTGGACATCATCGGAACGCGGATGCACAGCGGCGGACGCATTGTGGCAAATGCGATTACGATGCAGACGGTCGCCGCCTGTCTGGATTATTTCCATGCGCATGCGGAGCTCTATACCTACGAGGCTATACAGGTGCAGATCAGTCGGTTGGAACGCGTCGGTCCCTACGATATGGCAAAGGCACTGAATCCGATTTATATCATTACGGCACAGAGAAAGTGAGGCATACATGATTCATATTGTCGGTGCGGGTCCCGGTGACCCTGAGCTCATCACGGTGAAGGGCGCACGCTATCTGGCTGAGGCGGATGTCGTTATCTATGCCGGCTCGCTCGTGAACCCCGCCCTCCTCGATTTCTGCAAGGAGGAGGCGGAGATCCACAACTCGGCGCACATGACGCTCGATGAGGTCATTGCGGTGATCGAGCGTGCGGAGACGGCAGGGAAGATGACCGTGCGTCTCCATACGGGTGACCCTGCGATCTATGGGGCGATCCAGGAGCAGATGGACGCGTGGGAAAAGCGCGGCTTTTCCTATGATGTCGTGCCGGGTGTTAGTTCCTTCCTCGGGACAGCGGCGGCGCTGCGGCAGGAGTATACCCTGCCCGGCATCTCACAGACGGTCATCATCACGCGCAACGAGGGGCGCACGCCCGTGCCGGAGCGCGAGAAGCTGCGCAGTCTCGCTGCACACCATTCGACGATGTGTATTTTCCTCTCGATCACGATGATCGAGGAGGTGGCGGCAGAGCTGACAGCGGGCGGGTATGAGCCGACAACGCCTGTCGCCATTGTGCAGCGCGCGACATGGCCGGAGCAGAAGATCCTGCGCGGTACGCTTGCGACGATTGCGGAGCAGGTGAAGGCGGAGGAGATCGACCGCACGGCGATGATCGTGGTCGGCGACTGTCTCGATGCGGTGTATGAGCCGTCGCGGCTCTATGCTGCCAATTTCTCGCACATGTTTCGGGATGCAAAGCAGTGAGAGCTGCTGTCTTTGCCCTGACGGACGGCGGAGCTGCGCTCGCGGCGCGTCTGTGTGCCGCCCTTGACGGAGAGGCACAGCTCTATTTGCCGGAGCGACTGCGCGGCAGTACACCTACGGCAGGAGATACTGCCTGTTTTGCCCATCTGTCCGCGGCGATGACGACGGCGTTTTCACGCTATGATGCACTCGTCTGTGTCATGGCGACGGGGATTGTCGTGCGTACGCTTGCCCCCTGTGTCCGCAGCAAACTGTACGACCCCGCCGTGATCGTTTTTGACGAGCAGGGGCGGCATGGAATCAGTCTCCTTTCGGGACACGTCGGCGGGGCGAATGATCTGACACGCACGCTTTGTGCGGCGGTGGGCGCGGATCCCGTCATTACGACGGCAACGGATGTGACGGGGGTACTCGCTCCCGATGCCGTCGCCGCGCGGCTTGCCCTGCGCCCTGTGCCGAAGTCTGCCATACAGGTGCTGAATACGGCGCTCATGGCGGGCGAGGAAGTGCACTATTATATCGACAGTGATCTGCCGCAGGCTGCCTTCTATGAGGCACAGCTGCGGGAGCAGGAGATCGGCGCACGGCTCTTTCGCGGCGAGGTTCCCCCTGCGGATGGAGCGAGCTGTCGCGTTGTCATCGTTGGGGCGGAGCATGTGCCTGCCGCTGCGGAGGAGCGGACGCTCTATCTTGTTCCGCGGCGCCTGATCGCGGGCGTTGGATGCCGTGCCGATGTAACGGAAGCGCAGATTCTCCGTGCGTTGACGGAGGCATGTGGGATGATCGGACGGGAACCATCCGCGATCGACCTTTTTGCGAGCACCGAGGTCAAGCGTAATGAGGCGGGGCTTCTCGCAGCCGCGCGGACGCTCGGCCGTGCGATTGTCTTTTTCCCGCAGGAGGCGCTTCGGCAGATGATTGAGGACTATGGTCTGACCGAATCGGATTTTGTGCGGAAAACAATCGGTGTCGGAAATGTATGTGAGGCGGCGGCACTCTGTGCAGCAGGTGCGGAAGGCGGCCGCATGGCACTCGGAAAAACAGTATTTGGGAAAGTGACGGTGGCACTCCTATGGGAAAAATAAGTGTTGTGGGCATTGGCCCCGGCAGTACGGATGATATGACCTATCGTGCACATCGCACGATTGAAGAAGCAACGGCAGTTGTCGGCTACAGCCGCTATATCCAGCTGATCGCCGATCTGGTCGAAGGGAAAAAGGTGCTCGATACGGGCATGACGCAGGAGATCGATCGCTGCCGTGCGGCACTGGAGGAAGCAGCAGCGGGGGAGAATGTCGTCGTGATCTCAAGCGGCGATGCCGGCATCTATGGTATGGCCGGGCTGGTGCTCGAACTCCTCATGAAGATGGATGAGGATCAGCGTCCCGAATTCGGCGGTGTGATCCCGGGTGTCTCGGCAATGAGTGCGGCGGCAGGGCTCCTTGGCGCGCCGATCATGCACGACTTTGCCGTCATCAGTCTTTCCGATCTCCTCACGCCATGGGAGCTGATCCAAGAGCGTGCAGAGCTCGCGGCGAAGGGAGACTTCGTCACGGTGCTTTACAATCCGCGCAGTCATAAGCGCGTCGGCCAGATCCAGGCCGTGCAGGAGATCTTCCTGCGTGAGCGTGCGCCTGAGACGCCCGTTGGTATTGTGACGTCGGCGAGCCGCGAGGGAGAGAACGTGGTGATCTCAACCCTCGGTGCGTTTACCAAAGAGGACATCAATATGTTCTCGATTGTGATCATCGGCAACTCGAAGACGAAGCAGAACGGGCAGTGGATGATTACGCCGCGCGGCTATCAGAAGCGGGAGCCGGGACTGTGATCTTCACGGCAGCGGGGACGCAGGACGGGCGTACCGTCGTCCGCCGTCTCTGCGAAGCGGGATACGACGTGACAGCATCTGTCGTGAGTTCCTACGGGGAGCAGCTGCTCGAGGCGCAGCGTGCGGCAGGCGGGCATCTGACGGTGCATGATACGCCGCTCGATGCGGATGAAATGGCGGCGTATTTTAGGACACATGACGTTCGCGTCTTTGTCGATGCGACGCATCCCTACGCCGTCAATGTTTCGCGCAACGCCATGGCGGCGTGTGCGGCGGCAGATGTTCCCTACATCCGCTACGAGCGCGATCTGAGCGACGCCTCGTATGAGAAGGTGCATCTCGTACACTCCTATGAGGAGGCTGCGGAGACCGCGGCGGGCTTGGGGCGGCATATCTTTCTGACGACGGGCAGCCGCAATCTGGCGCGCTTCGTCCATGCAGCAGCGGCGTTTGACTGCGTGCTCACAGCGCGCGTTCTGCCGACGGCGGAGGTCGTGGCACTCTGCGCGGAGCTGGGGCTGACGCCCGCGCAGATCATTGCGATGCAGGGGCCCTTTTCCCG
>JABZYJ010000142.1 GCA_015265235.1 Selenomonas sp.
GGGATGCACTACGAGGGAATGATTCATGAGCAGCTGGTGCGCGACGACGGAGAGCAGTGGATTCTCGTCTATGCAGATGAGGTACTTTCTCTTGGTCATACGGGATATCTCTTAGAACGAGGATCGGAGAAGATAAAACGCAATATTGCCATGTT
Organism: Selenomonas sp.; assembly: GCA_015265235.1. GTDB lineage: Bacteria > Bacillota > Negativicutes > Selenomonadales > Selenomonadaceae > Centipeda. The sequence continues at coordinate 156 of JABZYJ010000142.1, forward strand.
GGAGGAGGATGCGGCGCGGAATGGGCATACGATGATGCACGATGCCTATCTGGCCGACTGCTATTTTGGCCTGCAGGATTATGCACGTGTTCTTTCCCTCTCTCGTAAGGTGTTGGCAAGTGATATGATTCTTGTTGGCGCAGGGAGCAAGATCTATCATCAGATGATCGAGTCGATGCGTGCGCTGCACTATTCTGATGCGGAAATGCTTGCCCTTGCTGACGAGGCTCTTGCGAAGTACCCGGATCTTCCCGATTTCTATGCGCAGCGCGGGATGATTCTCTGTGGACTGATACGATATCCTGAGGCGGCAGAGTGTCTGACGACGGCACTATATAAATTTGATCATGGCTTTTCCGAGGTTCACGATTCGAGCTTCTTTAACCCCGTGGTGGCTGCGCGTGTAGCGGCGCGTCTCGCTCAGATCTATACGCATTTGGGGAATGAAGCACAGGCAAAGCACTGGCAGGAGAGAGAAAGGGCATATATGCAGGGAAATGCTGCTGACATCGGAGAGGATATTCGCATCAGTGCCTGCTATATTGTGCGCGATGATGCTGTGCATCTGAAAAAATCAATCGAAAGCCTACGGGATGCCGTGGATGAGCTCATCGTCGTCGATACAGGATCACGTGACGATACTGTGGGAGCTGCGAAGGCCTGCGGAGCCATTGTGCACGAAGTTACCTGGGCGGATGACTTTGCTGCGCCGCGCAACGCAGCACTTTCCCATGCCACAGGGGATTGGATTGTCTTTATCGATGCAGATGAATACTTTTCAGATGAGACAAAAGGAAATCTCCGTACGGCGATCACGACGGCGGATGCCGAGGGTACGGAGGTGCTTCTCATTCCTTGGCATAATATCGACGAAGTGACGGGCGAAGTGCTGTTGGATTCCTATGCGCCGCGCATCTTTCGCCGCCGTACAGGACGATACTATGTTGGCCGTATTCATGAAGAGCTGCGTGATACAGATGGCACTGTGCCAAAAACGAATGCCGTTGCTCCTGCCCTGCTGACACTCGTGCATACTGGCTACTCTGCTGTGCTTACACGTGAAAAGGGAGAGCGCAATCTGCGTATCCTGCTGGCGGAACTCGAGACGACAGCGGAGCCGGAGCGGATCTGGGGCTATCTCGCGGAGACCTATGATAATCTGGGCGACGCCTATCATGCGGAGCAGTACGCACGCAAAGATGTGGCGCTCGGACGACGCGGCGTCGTCTATGCGAGCCGCTGCTGGCGTATTCTGCTGCGCATCTATGGCGTACAGCCGGAGCGGCGGGATGCGTATCTGGCTCTTGCGGAAAAGGCAGTGCAGGCGTTTCCGGAGCTGCCCGAGATGCATGCGGAGTATGCGGAGGCGCTGGCGGCATTTCATCGCTATCGTGAGGCGGCAGAGGCGGCTGTGCCGGCACTGGAGCTGCCGCTCCCGACGGGAACGGAGCAGTCCTTCTTTACGGATGAGATGAAAGCAGAACTGCGGCGGCGCATGGCGATCTGGCAGCGCATCGACACACATGCGAGAGAGATCCGTATCGCAGCCTGTGTCTTTGCCCGCAACGATCGTCAGGATATGGAGCATTGGCTGAAAAACGCGGCAGTCTATGCGGATGAACGCATCGTCCTCGATACGGGTTCGACGGACGGCACACGGGAATGCGCAGAGCGTGCAGGTGCGAAGGTCTATGATTTCCTCTGGCAGGACGACTTTGCTGCCGCGCGCAATGCCGTGCTGGCGCATGCGGATGCGGATTGGGCGGTCGTGCTCGATGTGGATGAGAGTTTTTTTGACCCGTCCGAACTGCGCTCCTATCTTGCAATGATGGATGTCGTGATGCCGCATAAAGATGCTGTTCTCCTGCCGATTGTGCATGTGGACGAGGATGATGCTGACCGCGAGATCGGGCGTGCGCCGCACATCCGTCTCCTGCGCATGGGGCGCGGACTGTTTTATGAGGGGCGCGTACATGAGGCCCTCATAAAGCGGGACGGTGTACCGCAGCTCTATCATGAGCCCGTCGCCCTCGCCATCCGCCACGTGGGGTACTCGGCAGGGCGGATCCGTGCAAAGCACGCGCGCAACCTTGCCCTGATGGAGCGACGGATCCATGAGGAGGGACTTCGTCCGGGGGACTACCGCTATCTCGCCGATACCTATTATGGTCTTGGACAGTATGCAGCGGCGCTCCTCTATGTGCGTGCGGCCTTGGAGGAAAATGTCACGTCCGTCGGTGCGCAAAGCCACCTCCATCACCTCCTGCTCGATGCGATGGAAAAGGAGAATATTCCTCTTGCGGAGCAGGTTTCAGCGGCGCACGCGGCGTGTGAGGCCTTCCCACATCTGCCGGACTTTTATGGGCGGCTCGGTCTCCTCCTAGATGCAGCGGGAGAGGATGCACTGCCTATATTGACGCGTGCGATGGAGCTCTATGCGCAGCCCGAGGATACGGGCGGCGAAACATCGGCATTCGCTGCATGGGCAGGTGCGGTGTCGGCGGCACGCGCGCGTCTTCTTGCCGTAGCAGGAGAGCATGCGGCGGCTGAGGAGGAGCTTGCGCGTGCGTTCTCGCTCGGGACGGCGATGGAGGAGACCATGGATGCCTTGGTCGAGCTGCATCGCGATATGGGTACGGACGCGCTGCTCGCTGCACTCCGCGAGCGGCTCGGCAGAGATCGGGAGATCCTTTCTTATATCATCCGTTTTGCTGACAGCTACGGCTGGCTGTCTTTGGGCGAGGCGGCACGCAATATGTATCGGCAGGAGACGGGCACGGAACTTCCAATGCCCCTGCCCTATCGGTGGATGCGTTCGGATGCGCCCGCAGAACTGGGCCAGCATATCGTTGGAATGCTTGCGGGAGACGTACGGGAGATGCCCGAGGTATTGCTCCGCCTCGGACAATCCACACACACGGAAAGCCGGCGCCTCTATGAGCGGCTGCGCGGCCTCCTGCCGCGGGAGATGCAGGAGTTTTGGCGCCACTACGATGAGCCGGATGCCATCCCGCGCCCACAGCGCGTGGAGGGGCTGCATCTCGTGCGTGAGGCGTTTGTACACCATGCGGATACGGCGCAGACGGAGCGCTTCCTGCGCATTGTGGTATCATACGGCATGGAGGAACTGCGTATCGTTGCCGACGCCTATATGACAGCAGGACGCCATGCGGCGGCGCGTGCGGCATGGGAACTCTGCGCACGGCAGGAGCAGGATGCGGATGCACTCTATGGTGCGGGGCTTTGCACGATACGTATGGGCGATGCGGATGCGGGACGTGAATATCTCATGCAGGCGCTGGCGGCGAATTCGGCGCATCGCAAGGCGAGGGAGTTGATGGAGTGGATCGGATGAAAATCTCAGCGTGTGTCATTGTCAAGAACGAGGCGGAGAATCTTCCGCGCTGGCTCAGCTCGATGCGCAGTTTTGCCGACGAGATGATTGTCGTCGATACGGGCTCCACGGATCAGAGTGTGGAGATTGCACGTGCGGGCGGCGCGCGTGTGCTCCATTTCGACTGGATCAATGATTTTTCCGCAGCGAAAAATTTTGCGCTCGATGCGGCGACGGGGGACTGGATCGTCTTCCCCGATGCCGATGAGTACTTTGCGGAGGAGAGCAATCCGCGCGTGCGCCCTCTGCTTGAGGAGTACGATGCACATCCGTATCTTGACGGCTTCATCGTGCATCTTGTCAACATCGATGTGGATACGGGAGCACTTCTCGGGACGAGTGCCGAGGTGCAGCGCATTTTCCGCCGTGCACCGCACATCCGCTTTGTGGGCAGCATTCATGAACACATAGAAAATCTCAGCGGCGATACGGCACGGCAGATGATGATCGCGCCCGGCCTGACGCTCTATCATACGGGCTACTCACCGCGCATCATCAAGGGAAAATCGCAGCGCGATCTGGAGCTCCTCCTTGCGCGCCGTGCACGCGGAGAGTACGCGAGACTCGACGAATACCATCTGATGGACTGCTATTATACGCTTGAGGACTATCCGCAGGCGGCACACTATGCACGCCTTGCACGGGACAGCGCGGATCGGCCGGTCGGGTCGGAAAACCGCCCCCATGCAGTCCTCCTGCAGTCTCTTATTCTGATGGGGGCATCGGATGCGGAGATTCGAGAGGCGTATGATGCGGCACGTGCGGCACTTCCGGAAAAGGCGGACTATCCGCTGATCTACGGGACGTATGCGTGGGATCAGTCGTATATCATGACGGCATGTGCTGCCTACGCGGAGGGGATCCGCCTGCATGAGGAACACTATCGTGAAGGGGACTTCTCTGCCGTGCTTCTTCCAACGGCGTATATGCGCCTCGGCGAGGCAGCGCTGCTGCGCGATGCGCGGGAGGAGGCGATCCTGTCAGCGGAGCATGCACTCCGCCTGAATCCGCGTCATGCACCACTCCTCGCCGCATTTCTGCGGATCATGGTAGCGGTCGACGCAGACGATGCCGCGCTGATCGAGATCTTGAACGGGATCTATGATCGTGAGGCAGATGCGGCATTTCTCGCCTCGGTGCTGGCAGGCGCGGATTTTCCCCTCGCGGCGCTCTACTATGATC
>JABZYJ010000143.1 GCA_015265235.1 Selenomonas sp.
TCCTGCGCCGCTCTAGTGCTTGGGCTTGCTTTCGCTCGCCGCCGCTCTCATCGGCGCGACTGTCATAATATAACACACGTCACGAGTCCCGTCAACCCCCTTTTTGCAGTTTTTAAAAAAAATTGCTTCCTCCGCCCGCAGAGGAAGCAACGATGTGCATCAAGCCAGCGTTATCGCTCGCTGCGAGAGCCTTCGCACGACGGCGGAGTAGAGCTGTACGCCGCAGAAGATATGTTCCGGATCAGCATACTCAGCAGGTTATGGCTGATGCCATCACGACAGGGGATGAAGATCATGCCCGTTGGAGCGTAGTCTGCCCAGTGCATGCTGTCGTGTCCTGCCCCGCTGGGCATTCTGCGATATCTCATTCCAAGCTCTTCCGCCGTCGATGCAATCATATCCACAAGGGCAGGCGACATTTGTGCGGGAGTTTCCTTACTCACACGGCGCATTGTCCACGTGATGCCGCGCCGCAGCGCCGCTTCATCAAGCGCCTCGGTTACATGCTGCTCGACCGCATTGCGTGCTGCGATGTCGATGCTGCGCAGGTCAACGCCGAGTGTAACAGCACCGGGGATGACGTTCATCACACCGGGCGCGACATCGACGATGCCAACCGTGCCGACTGCCGGCGGTTCCTCCTGCGCCCCTGCCGCGCGTTCCACGGCAAGGATAATTTCCGCTGCTGCACAGAGCGCATCATGGCGCAGATGCATCGGCGTCGCCCCGCTGTGGTCAGCATTGCCCTGAATATCAATATAGAAACGGGAAGGTGCGGCAATCCCCGTCACGACACCAATGGGCAGATGTTCATGTTCCAGCACTTTGCCTTGCTCGATGTGCATCTCAAGCACCGCCTTCAGTGGCTTTTGGTAAAGGGCCTCCGCTATCGCATCGGGACGAAGCCCACGCTCTTTCAAAACCGTATAGAGATCCTTTCCGCTCTTCTCGTGCAGAGAATGCAGATTCTCCATACTGAGTTCCCCCCGCATGGCGCGGCTGCCAAGCGTCGCCGCAGAAAAGCGGCTGGACTCCTCACACATAAAGAGAACAATCTCGAGCGGATGCTCCGGACGGAAGCCATCCTCCCCCATGCTGCGCACGGTCTCGATCGCCGCCAGTACACCCGCCAGTCCGTCATAGTTGCCGCCCTGCGGAACACTGTCACTGTGTGACCCGCACATCAACGCCGGCAGGCTCTCATCTTGACCGGTATAATGACCGATAACATTGCCGAAGGCATCCTCACGCAGGGTAAGTCTCGCCGCCTCCATCTGCCGCATGAGATAGGCACGACCTTCCCAATCCTCCGCCGAGAAAGCAAGGCGCGTGATCCCTTCCCCTGGGGCAGTAATCTCCTTCATCACGGCAAAATCCCTCATCAGCCGCTCTTTGCTGATCATCGTATCGCTCCCTTTCCTGTTTTGCTTCCTTTATTGTAGGCACTTGATCACGTTTTTTCAAGTCTGCCGCATGCCTTCCCGCATTTGCTGGACGCATCCCCCTATCTATGCTATAATTCTCCCATAAAAATAAAAACAAACGATATCATTTATTTCGAAAGGAAACCTTCATGCCGAAAAATCCGGTCAAGCATCAGTGCACGTTCTGCAAGCGCATTATCGACGTGCGCGACCAATACGATATGCCGATCTACGATCCGAACACGGGCTTTGCGATCTGCAAGGACTGCGTGCGCGAGATCAACCGCTACCTCGACGAGCACGACGCATCCGTCTCCTCGGAGGAGCGCACGACGTTCCGCAAGGAGCTGGGTGACGTGCTGGAAAAGACGCGCCCGCACCTCATCAAGGAGTATCTCGACACCTACATCATCAATCAGGATCGCGCGAAGAAAATCCTCGCCGTTGCCGTCTACAACCACTACAAGCGCATGAAATACGGCTACGAAAAGAAAGAGGACGAGGGCACGGAGATCGAGAAGTCGAACGTCATCATGCTCGGCCCCTCGGGCTGCGGCAAGACCGCTCTCCTCTCCCATCTCTCGAAACTCCTCGACGTGCCGTTTGCCGTGACGGACGCCTCCAGCCTCACCGAGGCGGGCTTCGTCGGCGCGGATGTCGAGGTTGCCGTCCGCAACCTCTACTATGCGGCGGACAAAGACGTCGAAAAGGCGGAGCACGGCATCATCTACCTCGACGAATTCGACAAGATCGCACGCAAATCCGGCGCGAACAACTCCATCACCGCTGACCCCGGCCACGAGGGCGTCCAGCAGGCGCTTCTCAAGATGCTCGAGGGCAGTGTCGTCGAGTTCACGGCGCGCGGCCAGCGCAAGCACCCCGAGGCGCCGACCATCAAGGTCGACACGAAAAACATCCTCTTCATCGTCGGCGGTGCATTCGTCGGCATCGAGAAGATCATCGCCAAGCGCCTCAAGAAGGGCAACGTCGCCATGGGCTTTGGCGCGGAGGTGCGCGGCAAGGATCTCGAAAAGGAATACGACGCACTCATCCATCAGGTCACGCCCGAGGATCTCATGGAGTACGGCATCATCCCTGAGATCATCGGCCGCCTGCCCGTGATCTGCACGCTCGAAACCCTCGACGAGGACGCACTCCTGCGCATCCTCACGGAGCCGATCAACGCGCCGGTACGCCAGTACCAGCAGCTGCTTGCGATGGACGGCGTGGAGCTCGTCTTTACTGAGGACGCCCTGCGTGCCGTCGCAAAAAAGGCAATCGAGCGCAAGACCGGCGCACGCAGCCTGCGTGGCATCATCGAGGAGGTCATGCTCGACGTGATGTTCGACATCCCGCGTGAGACCGCCCCACGCCGCGTCACCGTGACGAAGGAATGCATCACCGAGGGCGCGGCACCGACCGTGGAGAACGCGGCGGCGGGGTGAAATAAGGCTTGAAAAAAGAAAAAAAAATGATATAATAACAGCAGAAAGTCTGAATGTGTCATTTTAGGCCAAAAGAAAGAAAATCCCCTGCGCTTGGTAACCGCAGGGGTCTTTCTTTGCGATCGGTAATGTCGCGTCAGGCTGATGCCACAATGGCGGTTGCTTCTACCGCCTCAGCCTCTGCAAAATCAGCGCCCCGAGAATACTCCCGAGTACGCTGTTCAGCAGGGAAAGCAAAAAGTCTGTTAGTGTCATCTGATAGCCTCCTCCCCTAACCATATTGGCTTCGGTAAAGGCCGTGGCAACTTCAGTATAACACAGTAGACGACAAAAAGCCCACTGCGTCTGGTAAACGCAGTGGGCTTTTTCGTGTGCAGGAGCTTCTTTTACACGCGCTCGAAATCCCCGTCTGCTGTCATGCGCCAGATGTCGTCTGCCGCGCCCGCATGGGCGGCGAAACGGAGGATGTTCGGCGCATCGCTGGCCTCGTAGAAGGCAGCGGCGTCCTCCGCCGTGCTGCCGCCCTGCACTTTGCGGGCGATGAGGCGGTCACGCAGGAGCTCTGGGGCGGCGTCGATGCGGAGGCGATGATCGGCAAGGGTGCGGAGATCGCACCACGGCTCCTCATCGAGCAGGAGCCAGTTACCCTCGACGAGGAGGATCGGCGCATCCGCCGTGACGGCATCGGGCACGACGTCATGAATGCGGCGGTCATAGACGGGGAATGTCACGCTCTCCTCCCGCGCCGCGCCGAGTTTTGCTGCAAGGGCGTGGACGTCGAAGGTCTCGGGTGCGCCCTTGATGGATGTCAGGGGGATTTCTTCCCCATCGCGCAGAATGGTATGCGCCGCGAGATAGCGATTCGGGTAGTGAAAGCCGTCCATGCCGAGCGCCTGCACGGGGGTCAGCCCCTCCTCGGTGCACGAAAGCTGCGCTAAGAACTGCGCGAGTGTCGATTTTCCCGTGGCAGGCGGTGCGGCAAGGAAGACGATGCACCGCCGCCCGCTGCAATGCTGCCGCTCTCTGAGACGACGCAGCAGCGGCAGAAATAGATGCTCCACCGTGCCCATACAATAACGAACGCGCTGCGGCAGTCCGTTGACGATCATCTCATAGGTGTGCCACTCTTTTTCACGCACAGAGATCCCCTCCTCGATGGAATATTTTAGCAAAAGTATGCCCGTGGTTCAACTGTGGACGAGTTTTCATACAAAAAGGACTGCTGAACGAGGAAATCCTCGTACGGCAGTCCTTTCTTGTGCCCCCACCACCGCTTGCTGACCTGTCCAAGAAGCAAGTCCGTAGGACGAAGCTGATTGGAAAACAGGTCGTATGCGAAAACGTCCCAAGAACACGAGCGTTAGCGAAGTGTGATTGGCTGACGTTGACCGCTCGCGGTCCCCCTCCCCCGCTCTGGCAGAGGAGGCGTTGGGGAAATCACGGCATAGCGGCGCCCCCATTTACGAGGGCAGTTATGCCGGCTAAGAATATGCTTTCTCAGTCCTTCATGCGCGGTACGGTCATCGTGCCGAAGGCGGTCTCCTTGCGGTGGCAGTGCGGGCACTCGTTCTCGATGAGCCCCGTGTAGCCGCAGACGGGGTCGCGGTCGACGGGGTGGTTGATGGAGAAGTAGCCCATGTCCGCGTCGTGCATGGCGCGGACGACTTTCTCGAAGGCCTTGACGTTCTTCGACGGGTCGCCGTCCATCTCGATGTAGGCGATGTGCCCCGCGTTCTCAAGCGCGTGATACGGTGCCTCGATGCGGATCTTGTCGTAGGCGCTGATGTCGTAGTAGACGGGCACATGGCTTGAGTTCGTCATGTAGGAGCGGTCGGTGACGCCCGGGATCGTTC
>JABZYJ010000144.1 GCA_015265235.1 Selenomonas sp.
TTGCTGCGATGGCTCTCCTCCTGCGGCGCACACAGCTCTCCCTCGTCGGCATCAGCGCCGTCGGCGGGCTCCTCCACAATATGGCACAGCTGCTCGTCGCTGCCGCCGTCATGGAGAGCAGCGCGCTCCTCCTCTACGCCCCGCTCCTCGGCGTCGTCGGCATCCTGACCGGCACGGGCATCGGCATCCTCGCACAATCCATCGTGAAAAAAATTAAATACTAGATAAATATTCTCAATCGCAATATTTTGTGCTATACTGTTCCTGTCGGAATATTGTGGTTCTAAACTATCCCTGTAATATGCCTAAGTAAGCCCTAGTGAAGCAAGCGTACGACCGCTTTCGCAACGAGGTGTTTGCGTGGCGTATGCAGACGGCACACCACAATATCTATCCTTTCTTGTGACAGGAGGTTCATATCCATGGAGTATCGCATTGAGCATGATTCCCTCGGCGAGGTCAAAGTCCCCGCAGACAAGTACTGGGCGGCGCAGACGGAGCGCAGCTTCGAGAACTTCCCCATCGGCATTGAGAAGATGCCCGCCGAGATCATCCACGCATTCGGCATCCTGAAAAAGTCCGCCGCCATCGCCAACCACACGCTTGGCAAGCTGGATGAAAAGCGGCTCTCCGCCATCTGCAAGGCATGTGATGAGATCCTCGACGGCAAGCTCGCCGCCCACTTTCCGCTCGCCGTATGGCAGACGGGCAGCGGCACGCAGTCCAATATGAACGTCAACGAGGTCATCGCGAACCGAGGCAACGAGATCGCGGGGGAGAAAATTCTCCATCCGAACGACCACGCGAACATGTCGCAGAGCTCGAACGACACCTTCCCGACCGCCATGCACATCGCCGCCGTCATCGCCATCGAGGACGGGCTGTTCCCCGCGATCGACCTCCTCGCCGCAACCTTCCGCCGCCTCATGGCAGAGAACGACGGCATCGTCAAGACGGGACGCACGCATCTGCAGGACGCCGTCCCCATCTCCTTCATGCAGGAGATCAGCGGCTGGCTCGATATGCTTGAGCAGTCGAAGAAGCAGCTGCAGGCATCCCTCCCCTTCCTCCACGAGCTTGCCCTCGGCGGCACCGCCGTCGGCACAGGGCTCAACGCACCGAAGGGCTTCGATGTCGCCGTCGCGCGTGCGGCGAGCGAGCTGACGGGCAAGCCCTTCGTCACCGCAGCGAACAAGTTCCACGCGCTCACGAGCAAGGACGCCGTCGTCTTTGCCCATGGCGCACTCAAGGGGCTTGCCGCCAACATGATGAAGATCGCAAACGACGTGCGCTGGTACGCCTCCGGTCCGCGTAACGGCATCGGCGAGCTGATCATCCCCGAGAACGAGCCGGGCAGGTCGATCATGCCGGGCAAGGTCAACCCGACCCAGTGCGAGTCCGTCACCATGGTCGCCGTGCAGGTCATGGGCAACGATGCTGCCATCGGCTTTGCCGCCTCACAGGGCAATTTCGAGCTCAACGTCTTCATGCCCGTCATCATCTACAACTTCCTGCAGTCGACGCGCCTGCTCACCGACTCCCTCAAGTCGTTCAACGACCGCTGCGCCGTCGGCATCAAGGCAAACCGCGAGAAGATGCACGAGAACCTGCACCGCTCGCTCATGCTCGTCACGGCGCTCAATCCGTATATCGGCTACGAGAACGCCGCCAAGACGGCACACAAGGCGTTCGATGAGAACATCAGCCTGAAGGAGGCATGCGTCGCGCTCGGCTTCCTCACCGCAGAGAAGTTCGACGAGGTATTCCATCCCGAGGAGATGGTGTAAGGTACACATATCTGCTCCAGTAGAACGGGGCTGCTGCACGAAGCTGGAAGCTTCGTGCAGCAGTCCCGTTTTTTTCACAATATTTCTCTATATTGAGCCAAAAAATGCTATAATAATAGCAGTCACACAGAATTTAGCAGAAATGGAGCAAGCCTGCAGAACGCAACATATCAAAACCTCATCATCGGCTTTGGCAAGGCAGGCAAGACGCTTGCGGGCTTCCTCGCGAAGAAGGGCGAGAGTGTCGCACTCGTCGAGCGGTCAAAGGAGCGCTACGGCGGTACCTGTATCAACGTCGCCTGCATCCCGTCGAAGTCGCTGGAGTACAGCGCGCGTCTTTCGGCGGCGGCGGGCGGCGACTTTGCGGCAAAGGCGGAGCGCTATCGTGCGGCGATTGCAGAGAAACGACGCCTCACGAAAATGCTGCGCGAAAAGAACTACGCCAAGGTGACGGGCGCGGGTGCTGTCGTCATAGACGGAGAGGCATCGTTTGTCGATGCGCATACCGTGCGCATTGCTGGCGCGGACGGCGATCAGACCGTCACGGCGGAGCGTATTTTCATCAATACGGGCGCGCTTCCCTTCGTCCCGCCGATCAAAGGTGCGGCAGAGAGTACGCACGTCTACACAAGCGAGACGATGATGGAGCTGGACGAGCTGCCCGAGAAGCTCGTCATCATCGGGGGCGGCTACATTGGACTGGAGTTCGCGTCATACTACGCCAACTTCGGGTCGGCCGTCACCGTCGTACAGGACGGCACGGCCTTCATCCCGCGTGAGGATGCAGAAATCGCCGCACGCGTCCTGCAGCATACAAAGGATCGCGGCATCCATATTCTGATGGGGGCAAAGGTGCAGCGCATCGAGGACAGCGCGGAGGCTGCGAACGTCGTCGTGCAGACGGCGGACGGAGAGAAGATGCTTGCGGCGAACGCCATCCTCATTGCCACGGGCCGCCGCCCGAACATCGAAGGGCTGAATCTTGCGGCGACGGGCGTTGCTGTGACGGAGCGCGGTGCGGTCGCCGTTGACGAGCATCTGCGCACGAACGTCCCGCATATATGGGCGATGGGCGATGTCGCGGGCGGCCTGCAGTTCACCTACATCTCTCTCGACGACTTCCGCATAGTCAAGGATCAGCTCGCGGGCAGCGGAACACGCACAACGGCAAATCGCGGCGCCGTCCCCTACTCCGTCTTCCTCGATCCGCCGCTCTCGCGCGTCGGTATGACGGAGGCACAGGCGGAGGCGGCAGGCTTTGACGTGCGCGTCCTCCGCCTAGAGGTCGCCGCCATCCCGAAGGCGCAGGTCTACAAGAAACCCGCCGGCATGCTCAAGGCAGTGGTTGACGCAAAGACCAACACCGTCCTCGGTGCGCATTTCTTCTGTCCTGAGTCACAGGAGATGATCAACCTCATGAAAATGGCCATCGACCACGGCATTACCGCCGCTGCGCTTGGCTCTGCCATCTACACCCACCCGACCATGACCGAGGCACTGAACGACTTATTTAGCTAAGGAGACAACAATGACATTTGCACACAAAGCGGCGCGATTCTGCTGCGCCGCCATATTCGCCCCGCTGCTTCTCCTCGGAGCAGAGGCTGAGGCGGCAACCGAGACAGCCCCCATACCGGCGACAAGAACGGCGCCCGTCGAGGACACGGCCATACAGCAGCTCTCGATGGAGTTTCGCCATCCTGTCGCAGACGGCACGCTCATGCGCATGATCTGTCTGATCGATGTCCCCGCGAAAAATGCCCTCTCCGCCGAGGAGCTTAGGGCACGCGGCATCGACGGCGAGCACTTCATCACCTGCCTCGGCGAGTTCGTTGGCAAGGAGTTCGCAGACGGCCGCTTTCAGGATATCGCTGAGCACTACGTCCCGTGGACGGAAGCGCGTGAGGCAGACTTTCGTGCGATGCTCGACGCGCACAATCTCGCCGCCGAGAACGACTATGGTGCACGGGCAGAGACGGTGCAGAATCCCGCCTACAACATCGTCATCGCCTATCAAAGCGGACGCAGCCTGCATATCACCTCCGCAGGAGCGGCGCTGAACGAGCACGAAAACGCCGTCGAGGACGCCGTCCTCACATGGGTGGATGACGCGTTTGCGGCAAAAAAATAAGGAAACACTAAAAAACAGGAGATCACGCCATGCCTTTGACGTGATCTCCTGTTTTTTCTATTCATGCCTCTTTGCGGTCAAACGGTACTTGTCCAAGCTCCAGATCAGGGTTGTTCTCGCGGATCCAGCCAAGTGCCCACTCGTTGTTGACGAGGAGGACGGGGTTGCCGTTTCGGTCGTGGACGAACATTCCGCGATCCGCGCCGCGCAGATCGGCGGGCTTTATCTCGCGCCCATCGGGGAACGCGAGCCAGCGCGCCGTCTCAAACGGCTGCATCTGCATCGTGATCTCCGTGTTGTACTCGTTCTTCAAGCGGTACTCGAGCACCTCGAACTGCAGCGTGCCGACCGTGCCGACGATGTAGCTGTCAAGCCCCGCGCCGACCTGCTCAAAGAGCTGGATCGCCCCCTCCTGCGTCAGCTGCTCGATACCCTTGACGAACTGCTTGCGCTTCATCGTATCCTTTGCCGCGACACGTGCGAAGCGCTCGGGCGGGAACACGGGGAAGTCCTCGAACTTGAACTTGTGCGCGGGGTCGCAGAGCGTATCGCCGATGCCGAATACGCCGGGGTCAAACAGCCCCACGATGTCGCCCGGGTACGCCGTGTCGATGATCTGGCGATCCTGCGCGAGAAACTGCTGCGGCTGGGCGAGCTTGATGAGCTTGCCGCTCGGCGCGTGCCAGACGCTCATGTTGCGGTCGAACTTGCCCGAGGTGATGCGGATAAAGGCGAGGCGGTCACGGTGCGCGGGGTTCATG
>JABZYJ010000145.1 GCA_015265235.1 Selenomonas sp.
ACTATGAGCTGCGCCGCTCCATGGCGGCGGTCGGCTTTGCGCGGACGAAGGCACACTATACCTACGAACAGTTTATTTCATCGTATCGGACTGCCTATCGTGAGGCAGCGGAGGAGGGATCCCATGGCGGGCGTCGGGTTTGAGCTGAAGCGGCTGTTCCGTGCGCGGACGGCGGCAGGACATCTCAAGGCGTACTCGTACTCCGCCATTGTGACGACGGGGCCGTTCGTCCTCCTCACGAGCATGGTGCTCGCCGTGCAGCTGCTCTTCATTGCGTACGGCGCAGGCGATGATGAATCGGCGGTGTTCCTCGGGGCGGTGATCTACTCCTTCATCTTCTCGCAGCTGCTCTCCTCAGGCTTTACGATTGTCCTGACGCGCTATCTCGCGGACTGCATCACGGTGCAGCACTATCGCGACGTGACGCCGTCCATGTTCGGCATGAGTGCGATTCTCCTTGTACTCGGGACGATTGCGGCAGTGATTTTCTTCTGGAACAAGCCGCTCGCCTTCGAGCTGAAACTGCTCTCCCATGTCTTTTTCTCGGAGCTGCTGCTGATCTGGGTGGGCGGGGTCTACCTGACGGCGGTCAAGAAGTTCAAGTATCTCATCCTCGGCTATCTCGTGGGCGTGCTCATCAGTCTCCTGCTGACCGTGCTGTTCCTAGAAACGAGCTGGCTGCCGCCGACGGAGGGGGCACTCCTATCCGTGGATGTGGGGATGGGCGTTCTCGCACTCTTCTTCTTCCTCTATGTGACGAGCCGCTTCGGACTGCCGCGCGACGGAATGCTCTTTGCCTTTCTCCCCTATCTCGGGCGGCATGGACGCCTCTTCATCGGTGCGTTCGGCTATACGCTCGGCCTCTTCCTGCCGAACATCATTATATGGCAGGGGCCATGGGGCGTGCTCATCCACGGGACATTCCTCTATGCGCCGCGCTATGATGTGGTCGTCTTCTACGCACTGCTTTCGATTCTGCCGCTCATGACAATCTTCGTGGTCAAGGTGGAGACGCAGTTCTACGAGCGCTATGCCCATTACTTCGGAGCGATTACGCACGGCGGAAATCTGCACCTCATCGAGGACTCGCGCAAGGATCTGCTCTACGCAATGTGGTTCGAGATGCGGCAGGCGCTTGAGTTCCAGTTCGTCTTTACGCTGATCTTCCTCGCTCTTGGCAACTACATCCTCTCGTTTGCGGGGCTGGACTACAATGCGATCAATATGTACAACGTGATCCTCTTTGCGTCCTTCTTTGTCGGGACACTGCAGATTTTTATGATCATGCTGGAGTACTTTGACTTCCAGAAAGGCGTGTGGCGGATCGGCGCGATTGCTGCCGTCGGCAATATTGCCTTTGGCATCGTCAGCCTCTGGCTCGGCGACAAGAGCTACGGATTCGGCTTCTTCCTCGCATCGGCGCTCGCTCTCGCCTACGGCGTGTGGCTGCTCCGACGCTTTTCCAACGGGATCAACTACTATGTGTTCTGCGCGCAGCCGGTGTTCTATCAGGCAGACGCGGGGATTTTTTGGACGATTGCCCATCTGCTGTACGGGGACAAGCTCCCCGATCTGGAAAGGATGGAGAAGGCATGAGTATGCTGAGACGGGCGCAGCGCCGCCGCCGTGATCTCCTGCGGCGCACTGCTGCGGCGGCGTGTACGCTCCTTTTTGCCATGACGGGGCATGAGGCTCTCGCGGGCAGCAACGATGCGCTGCACGATGTGTACGGTTACTACTCGTACATGATGGATGTCAAGGATGAGATCGCCTCCTACCGCGCGGCAAAGGAGGCTCTCGCGCAGGCGAAGAAGGATCTCGCCGACGCGCAGCAGAACCTCGCCGATGCGAAGGCAGGCGTGGCAGATGCCGCAGCGAATCTCGCGCAGGCAAAGGCGAATCTGCACGATGCAGAGGTGCAGCTTGCTGCCGTGAAGAACGCCCTTGCAGCGGCAGAGGCACTGAGCGCACAGCGCACGCAGGAGGCAATCGCGGCGCAGCAGGCGGAGGCGGACTATGCGCCGACGGTCTATGCGCAGCGTGCGCACGTAGCTGCCATGAATGCACAGTATGACCGTACGGTAGAGACGGTCAGCGGACGTACTGCACCACGCAGTCCCGCTGGACAGGATCGCGCGGCGGTGGTGGCGCGTGTGCTGAACGAGGTCGGCTACCAGCAGAACAGGGTTGTCGACGCACAGGTCATGGTCGATGCCGCTCTTGCAGGCGCGACACCGGCAGAGGCGGCGACGGGAGAAGCCGAGACGAAAGTGATTGACAGAGCTTCCGCCGAGGTAGACGCCGCACAGTCCGAGTTGGATGCGGTCGAGGACTATTTCTCCCAGCTGACGGCGGCACGTGAGGCAGCAGAGGATGCGGAGCGTGACGCGCGCGAGGCCGTTGCGGGCTATCAGCAGGATCTTGCGGACAGCACGACAAATCTCGCGGAGGCAACGTCCTACGTGACGGATGCAGAGAACTATCAGCAGCAGGCCGCGGCGTGGGAGCGCGATGCCGTGCGCGACGAGGGAACGGCAGAACAGCAGCTCCGCGTCGCGCAGCACGATCTCGACTACTTTGGCGAGGGATCGGGCTGGCAGACCGGGGCAGAGTACTATGCGTGGCGCGGGGAGCGCGGCGGGCATCAGCTCTATCTGCCGCTCTCCTACTACAAGCGCACGCACCGCGGCAAGCAGAAGCTCGACTATGGGCTTTCGACGGGCTATGTGCAGTCCGATACGGGCTTTGTAAACGGCGCGGTGTCGGGCTGGACGGATACCTCGCTGAGCCTGACCCTGCGCAACGAGAACCCCATCAACAGTGTCCGCTACGGATTCGGCATCAGCATTCCGACGGGGCAGAGCCGCATTGGCGCAAAGGCGGTTGTGCCGGAGAGCCTCGCGCGGTTTACCGACTTTGGCGCAGGCTGGCAGTATATCCCGAGCATTGAGGTGCTGCATAAGATCACGGAGCAGGATCGCCTGACGGGACGGATGAGCTACACGATGCGCGGCGGCTACAACTACTCGCGTGAGGTGTGGGATGCCCATGTTTCGCCCGGCAATATCCTTGCACAGGAGCTTGAGTATCTGCATACGGATGCGAAGAAAACCTACATGGTGCAGCTCTACCACAATTCGACAGGGAATGCCGTGCAGGACAGCATCGATACGGATGCCGGAACGATCACGGGGAAGAGTCACTACCGTGACGGCGACGACTGGGAGCTGCGCTTCTTCTACCATCGCGGCATTACGAAAAAGGATGCGCTGCGCTACTATACGATCCTCTCGCAGACGCAGGCGGGCACAGCACCCGGCTCCTCGTCCATCGGACGGCAGTACTACGGCATCGGCGTGCGGCATACGATCTCGAAACGCCTCACATGGCAGGTCATGGCGCACTATCAAAAGGTGAATTCGACCTACGACCCGCTGCGCACGGAGCTCAATACGGGCGGCGGGTTCAGCCGCCGCTCCCTGCTCGCGGAGCTCGCGTGTCGGATGAGCGACCGCAAGCAGCTTGTCCTGCAGACGGAGCGCTATGTGCGTACGGATGAGGGCGGCGGCGGATACCATGGCTGGGGTATGACGCTCTGGTACAATGAGAGCCTCTGAGATAAGAGATAAGAAAGGGAGATTATGGGCAAGGTAAAAAAGGGAATCGCTGCATTCCTCGTGGGAGCGGCAGGCCTGTTCGGCGTGCATCAGGCACTCCCGTCGGCGGAGGGAGGGCGCGAGCACGTCGTTCCGGAGACGGCGATGATCGACCTCACGGAGCAGCTTGGCAGCTATGCGCGCGAGCGGCATCCGGGCTTTCTGCTCGTCGGCAACGGCCCCGTGGGGCTGCTGGAGGTGACGAAGGACAACTCCGAGGAGAATGTCGCGCGTCTCGTGCGTGCGCTTGACGGCATCCTGATGGAGTCCCGCTTCTATGACGGCTATGAGGAGGACGGCGACACGCCGGAGCGCAACGACGGCGATCTGGACGAATATCTCACCGCGATGCTCCGCAAGCCACTCATGGCGGGCAAGGCAGTCTTTACCCTCGACTATGTGAAGGGCAAGAGAATCCATGAGGTAGAGGAGCTCGGTGCGGAGCAGGGCTATGTCGCCGAGGCGGGCGACCGCCTGCTCGATGTGATTCCAGAGAATCCGCCGATGAACGAGAATGCAGACGATGTCACGCAGCTGAAACAGGTGAAAAACTTCCTCTTCCTGCTGAATCCCGAGCATTTCCATACGCGCGACGCCTATATCAACGCCCTCGCAGCGACGAACTACGACCTCCTCGTCGTCGATCTCTACTACGGCGACCGTCCGCTGACACCGGCGGAGACGGCGCGGCTGAAGGTGAAGGCGAACGGCGGCAAGCGTCTCCTGCTCTCCTACATGAGCGTTGGGGAGGCGGCGGACTACCGTCCCTACTGGAAGGAAGAGTGGAACACGGAGCGTCCGCACTGGCTCGCCGAGCCGAATCCCGAATGGCCGGGCAGCTACAAGGCACGCTACTGGTCGAAGGAGTGGCACGACATTCTCTATGGCAGCCCCGATGCCTATCTGGACATGATTATGGCGGCGGGTTTTGACGGTGCCTTCCTCGATGTGATGGATGCGTGGCAGTATTTCAAAGAAAATAAATAAGTGACTTCCTCCGTCTTGGAG
>JABZYJ010000146.1 GCA_015265235.1 Selenomonas sp.
GGACGCGCTCCCCTCGCCACTCGGCTTTCACCACTTCGGCGAGCGCATCGACTGGCAGCCTGCGCGGACGACGGCGGCGTTTCCCCATACGATGACCGTCTATGTGGATGCAGCGCTGCGCCGTCTCTATGACACGCACGACAGCAGCGGCGCGCTGACCTTTCTCGTGGGGCAGGAGAACCGCACGGCGGGGCATACGGTCTATCTCGCGCCGATCGTGGTGGAGGTTGATGACGCACTTGCGGAGGATGTGCCCTATCTGCGTGCGGTGCTGCGTGATGCGCAGTACGTGCGGAACGCGGCGACGGTGTTTGCGCCCGCGGATACGTCTGGCCCACTCGATGTGACGGCGCAGGCAAGGGCGGCACGTACCGTGGGGGCGGAGCAGATGCTGGTCTATCGGATTTCGGGAGAAAAGCTCCGCGACGCGCACGAGACCTATCGTCTGACCCTTGAACGCAGTGTCTATGACCGCGATGGAAATCTCCTCGCGGCGGGTGCACGCTCGGCGGCGACGGGAGCGCTCACGCCGATGGAGGTTATCCTGTATCTGTTTGCGCAGGATTGAGGGAGCTCCTATCGTCATACCGTGGACGGTGAAAGCCTCCCCCGTGCGGCACGGGGGAGGCTCTCTAGGCGGCGCAAGTGAAATAAGCTTCAAAAGGGAAGGACGAAACTATGCTCATGGGAGAAATCGATCTCTGGCGTCTCTTTGACATCATCGGGACGCTCGCCTTCGCCGTGTCGGGCACGCTGGTCGGACTGTCGCGCCGCATGGACATCTTTGGCATCTCCGTGCTTGCCCTTGCGACGGCGGTGGGCGGCGGCATGGTGCGCGACCTCCTCGTCGGGCTGACCCCGCCGATGGCGCTGCGCGACACGACGAACTTTCTGCTCTCCATCGGCGTTGCCCTCTCCACCTCGTTCCTCTACCAGTGGACAGAGCTCCATCACATGCATCGTCAGCGTCTCCTGACGATCTTCAACGTCTCGGATACCATTGGCCTTGCCGCCTTTACCATCACGGGGGCACTCACGGGCATCCGCTTCGGCGGAACGGACAGCTACGTCCTCCCCATCCTCCTCGCGGCAACGACGGCAGTCGGCGGCGGCATGATCCGCGATGTGCTCGCGAAACGGATGCCCGTCGTCCTCTACGCCGAAGTCTATGCGGCGGCGTCCCTCGTCGGCGCGTTTGTGTTTTGCGCGCTGGGCGGCGTTCTCGGCATCGAGGCCGTCTCATGGCTCGCCTTCATCCTCGTCCTCCTCATCCGCTTCGCTGCGATCCACTGGAACTGGAGCCTCTATCATCCGCGCCCGCCCAAGCGGCACCATGAGGATGAGGAGGAGGAACCCTTGGAATAAATAATCCCCGCATACCGGAAATGTCCGATATGCGGGGATTTGTCTGTCTAAGCCAGAGATTTCTTAGCACTTGTGGTGATGATCGACACCAACCATGACGGACGTTGCCTTGATGACAGCATACGCCTCCTTGCCGACCTCGAGGCCGAGCTCCTCAATTGCGCCCATGCTGATGGTGGATGTGATGACGTCGCCGCCCTTGAGCTCGATGCGGACGATGCCATTGACCGCGCCCTTCTCGATGGAGACGACTTTGCCCTTGAGCTGATTTCTTGCACTAAGTTTCATATAGTTTCCTCCTTTTTTGATTGTCTCCGTATTATAACATACAAACACCGTATTGTTTATGATTTTTATCATAGTAATACGGTGTTTTATGTATTTAGGAAGCACTGATAAATTCGGTACAACCATCTTGACGCATCTTTTTTGCCCGCACTTTGGCGGAAAATCCTCCACAGAGCACCACTCTGCGTCCGGTTTTCCACCTCGTTCGGACGAAAAATCTACGCCAATCTGGCAGACCTCATTTTATCAGTGATTCCCTAACAAATAACAAATAATGGCACGATATGGAAATAGCAACCATATCGATGAGGTTCCGTAATTTTGGCGGATATATTTTATCAGCGATTCCTTAAGAAACAATACAAAGAGAGCAGGAAGAAAATTATAATTTCCACTCTCTTGGTTTTATATTGCACAAATCTTTCTTCAACACGCGATATTCCAACGTTTTAGGGTGGATTTCTGATGACATCGACATAAAGAATAGCATCTATCACATAAGAAGAAAGCGGTATGATGAACATCCCAATGTATATATCGAAAAAAAGCATCTCCTATTACAGTCATTTTTTGTAATAAGAGATGCTTTTTCGTATTTTTTACGAAGGACTAATAAGGAGTAATCCTTTATTTATCTGCAAAGAGATCCGTTGAGAGATAGCGGTCACCGCCATCGGGCAGGAGTGCGACAATCGTCTTGCCCGCGTACTCGGGGCGCTTTGCCAGCTCCACCGCCGCTGCGAGTGCCGCACCTGAGGAGATGCCGACCAGTGCGCCCTCGCGTCGGGCGAACTCGCGCCCGTAGGCAAAGGCATCGTCATTCGACACGCGAATGACCTCATCGTAGACCTTCGTGTCGAGCGTGTCGGGGACGAAGCCTGCACCGATCCCCTGCAGCTTATGCGGACCGGGCTTGCCGCCCGAGAGCACGGGCGAGTCCGTCGGCTCCACCGCGACGACATGCACGGCGGGATTCTGCTGCTTCAGATAACGGCCTGTGCCCGTCACCGTGCCGCCCGTACCGACCCCGGCGACAAAGACATCCACCTTGCCGTCCGTGTCCGCCCAGATCTCGGGGCCCGTCGTCCGCTCGTGCGCAGCAGGATTCGCGAGATTCTCGAACTGCGAAGGGATGAACGAGTTTGGGATCTCCTTCTGCAGCTGCTCCGCGCGTGCGATCGCCCCCTTCATCCCCTGCGCACCCTCCGTGAGGACGATCTCCGCGCCGTATGCCTTCAACAGGTTGCGGCGCTCCACGCTCATCGTCTCCGGCATCGTGAGAATTGCACGGTAGCCGCGCGCCGCCGCCACCGAGGCGATACCGCTGCCCGTGTTGCCGCTCGTCGGCTCGATCAGCGTCGCGCCCGGTGCGATCTTGCCGTCTTTCTCCGCCTGCTCGACCATTGCAATCGCAATGCGATCCTTCACCGAGCCCGACGGATTGAAATACTCCAGCTTCACGAGAAGATTTGCCTTGAGATCATGCGCCTTCGCGAACGACTTCGCCGCGAGAAGCGGCGTGCGTCCGATGATCTCCGTCACACTCTGATATACCTTCCCCATTGTATCGTCTCCTTCATCTTCATATATTAGCAAACATACTAAAAAACTATGTTTGTAGTCTACACGATTTCGGTTATGATGTCAAGGGAGGAAATAAAAAAAGGCTGCTGTACGATATTTGCAGCTTCGTACAGCAGTATCATTTTAAGTTGGTTTTATGGAAGCACTGATAAATTCAGCACCGCCATCTTAGCGCATCTTTTTTGCCCGCTTTTTGTCGGCAAATCCTCCACATAGCCTCCGCTATGCGTCCGGTTTGCCTCCTCAATCGGACGAAAAATCTACGCCAATCCAAGGAACTGTTTTATCAGCGATTCCTTATGTCGGATGGAAGTAGACCTTGACGCGTTCGCCCTGGTCGACGATGTCGTTGACGCTGAGGCTCTGGCTGACGGCAGCACCCGTGCCTTCGCTCTCGAAGGTGAGTCCGCGCAGCTCGGCGAGGCGCGCTGCCTCGCGCAGGGAGAGTCCCGTGAAGTCGGGCACGACCGCCTTGCCCTCGGGCGGTGTCGCGGCCGCCTCCATGCGCTTTTCCTCGTCGTCGCTGCGCCCCTTCTCCGTCTCGCTCGTCGTCTCGGCAAAGGTGTTGCTCGACGGCTCGACATGAGCATAGCGTAGAAGCTGGGTAAAGATGCGCGAGGCGACAGGTGCGGCGATCTGTCCGCCGTAGAAGTCTCCGCCGCGCGGATCGTCAATCATGACGAGGACGGTGAAGATCGGATCCTCGACGGGCGCAAAGCCGCAGAAGGAGGCGATATAGCGTCCCTCAAGATAGCCCGCCGTCTCACGGCGAATCTTCTGCGCCGTGCCGGTCTTGCCCGCGATGCGGTAGCCTTTGACTTCCGCCTTCTTTCCGCCGCCGCTCGCGACGACCTGCTCCAAGAGCCCGATCAGGGTGCGGTCAACGGTCGGTTCGAGTACGCGCCGTATCTCACGCGGCGCACGTGCCTCGTAGACGGAGCCGTCGGGATTCCGAATCTCGCGCACGATATAGGGGTGCATGAGCGTGCCGCCGTTCGCGATGGCAGCCATCGCCGTGACGAGCTGCAGCGGGGTCACGGCGATACTCTGACCGATCGCCGTCGTGGCGATATCTGAGTCACGCATATCGTCGGCATTGAAGAGAATGCCCTCCTCCTCGCCCGGGAGGTCGATGCCCGTGCGCTCGCCGAAGCCAAAGACGCGCGTATAGTGCATCATCTTCTCCGCACCGAGGGAGAGCCCCACCTGTGCAAACCCCGTATTGAGGGACTTCTTAACGATGTCGGTGAAGGTGACCGCGCCGTAGCTCTCATTGCTCCAGTTCTGGATGCGCCGTCCCGACACCATGACGTAGCCGGGATCAAAGAAGACCTGATTCGGCGTAAC
>JABZYJ010000147.1 GCA_015265235.1 Selenomonas sp.
GTATACGGTACACCCGATGATCCGCATGACAACGAGCGATTGGTCGGCGCAGCCCTTGCGCCGCATCGGAATAAGGTCGTCCTCGCAACAAAGTTCGGGATCCATTTCGATATGAGCTTGTTGAAAGAGGGCAAAAGCCCCATCGTCCCCGATGCACGCCCTGCGGTGATCCGTGCATCGGTGGATGCCTCTCTGCAGAGACTGGGGACAGATCACATTGATCTCTTCTATCAGCACCGCGTCGATCCGAAGATCCCGACAGAGGAGGTCGCGGGCGTGATGGCAGACCTGATAAAGGAAGGAAAAATTCTTCACTGGGGGATCTCGGAGGCCTCAGAGGAGGATATTCGCCGTGCGCATGCCATTTGTCCGCTGACTGCCGTGCAGAATCGTTACTCCATGATGGCGCGTACGCATGAGCGGATTTTTCCCGTTCTCGAGGAACTGGGGATCGGCTTTGTCGCGTTTTCGCCCTTTGCCAACGGCGTGTTGACCGGGGCGTATGACAGGACGTCGGTCTTTGCAGAGGGGGATATGCGTGCGCGTATGCCGCAGTTCAGCCCCGCGGCGATGGCGGAGAACGCGGAGCTCCTCGCACTCCTGCGTACGCTCGCGGAAGAGAAGGGGGCGACGAGCGGACAGCTTGCACTCGCGTGGATGCTTTGCAAAAAGCCGTATATTGTGCCGATCCCGGGAACGCGCAAGCGGGGGCGGCTGGTGGAGAATGCAGGAGCCGCCGATATCCGGCTTTCGGCAGGGGATGTTGCCGCCATTGATACGGAGCTTGACCGGATGCCCATGTCTGCCGTCTTTGGAGAAATGCGTATGAAAAAGTAAGGAAACGTAAAGAAGATCACAGTTGTGTGATAAATATTATATATCGTTGAAAATGAGAAGAAGTATTCGAAACGTGACGAGAAGCGTTCGGATACTTCTTTTTCTTCAATAATCACGCGATATGAACTGAATTCATTTTTGAAATAGTCTACGCACATAAAAATATTTTATACAAAAAAAGTATTTCATATTCTATTCAGATACGTGTTAAAATAAATCAAAGTTATGGAAGGAATGAATATGGTTGAAATCTCCTTTAATCAAGTCAGTCACAGCTTCGGATCCCATGAAATTCTGCGGCAGCTGACATGTTCCTTTCATGGCGGCGTCATTACCTCCGTTGCAGGGGGGAATGGGAGCGGCAAATCGACGCTGCTCCGTCTCGCCGGTCGTCTGATCCTTCCAACGAAAGGGAAGATTGAGACGACACTGGATGGCAAGTCGATCTGTGGAGCGGACTATCGCCGCATTCTCGCGATGGCGACACCCGAGATGGAGCTGTATACCCGCCTTTCCGTACGTGAGAATCTGACCTTCTTTCTCTCCGCACGCGGGATCTGCCCAGCGGATGGATTGCTGGAAGGACTCTTGGAGCGTGTGGGACTGCCGTCCGAGGTGCTGCCGCGCATGGCGGGGGAACTCTCGACGGGCATGCGTCAGCGTGTACGTCTTGCCGTTCTCCTCGGAGCAGACGCACCCATCTGGCTCCTCGATGAGCCGGGACTTGCCCTCGATGTGCACGGACGGGAACTGCTCACTGCGGAGGCGCGGCATGCAGCTGAGCGCGGACGCCTCATCCTGTGGGCGACGAATGAACCGGAGGAAAGGAAGGCGGCGGATGCGTGCATCGATCTTACCGATAGTTCTGCACGTTGCTGCTAAGGAACTGCGTGACGGCGTACGCCACCGTGCGGGCTATGTCACGATGGGGATGTTCGCACTCACGGTGATCGCGTTCATGAGTATGTCGCTCGCGTGGGGGACGATGGATGTCCGTCTTGCCGCAGCGCTGTTCTGGATTGTCCTGTTCTTTGCAGCGACGCTGCAGGGAGAACGGCTCTTTGCCGAGGAGGAGGCCGCGGGAACACTGCTTTTTCTTCGGATCTATGTTCCGGCACAGGCCGTGCTCTTCGGCAAGATGGCAGCGCATCTCGTCACACTCATCGTGCTTGCTGTCATTACCTTGCCCCTTGTGATCATTTTGATGGATGCACCGCTTGTCCTCAATGCCGTTTTTCTCGGGACACTGCTTCTGGGACTTTGGGGCATGGCGGCGGCGGATACGCTCCTTGCGGCGGTCGCCGCAGGGGCAAGCGTACGCGGCGGGCTCGTTCCCGTGCTCCTGCTTCCGTCGATGCTGCCGATTCTCCTGCCTGCGATCTCTCTCTCGGCGGGTGGAGGAGAGCCGGTACTCCTTGGCGGTATCGCACTCTACGATATGATGCTCACGGTGGGGGCATCGATGCTGTTTGATTCTCTCTGGATCGAGAGTTAGATAGGAGTCTTAATGCTTGTCGGAGTGATTGCCGTGCTGACACTCGCATCGCTCGGTGCTGTGTTCTTCATCGTTCCGCCCGCCGAAGGGCTGGGGAACTATGTGCGCATCGCATTCTTTCACATTCCAACGGCATGGGTCGCCGTCGTCGCATTTTTTGGTGCTGCCTACTGGGGCGCACGCTATCTGAAGACACGGGAGCTGCGCTATGACGCAAAGAGCGCCCGCTCTGCTATCCTCGGTCTGATCTTCACCCTCATGGCGACGGTGAGCGGGGCTGTCTTCTCCAAGCTGACATGGGGTGCCTACTGGAACTGGGATCCCCGGCAGACGACGATCTTCGTCCTCCTGCTGATCTACGCCGCATACGTGACACTGCGCATGACGATGCGGGACGAACGCGCCCGTGCCTCCTCCTCTGCTGTGTATGCGCTCTTCTCCTTTATCGCTGTTCCTTTTCTGGTCTTTATCCTGCCGCGGATGTTCTTCTCTCTCCATCCATCACCCGTCCTCAATGAGACAGGACGCATCGACATGGATGCAGTGATGCTCGGGACACTCGTGCTTTCATTGATTGATATGACACTGATCTACATTTGGCTGATGAAACGGGGGGAACCCAATGCGTAAATATTTTTTCCTCATTCTGATTCTGGGATTTATCGGCTATGCCGGCTACTTCTTTGCCGACTCGGTCACGCCGTACGTCAGTGTCGCAGATGCGCGCGCCGCACAGCGCAATGTGCAGGTCAAGGGCGTCCCCGACGACACGGTTGCCCCGCACATGGAGGACGGACATTTTGTCTTTTCCATCGCCGATGAGGAGACGGGAGAAACGATGCTCGTACGATATAAGGGCGCCAAGCCGGATACGTTCGACGACGCATATCACGTTGTCGCCATCGGAAAATATACGGGCGATGCCTTTGCAGCGGATAAGCTGCTCATCAAATGCCCGTCCAAATATGAGGAAGAAAAAGGAAAGGCTCGCGCATGATCGGTACGGTACTCTTAGGTTTTGTTCTTCTCTTTGCACTCAGTGCAGTGTTCTTTGATGCCAAGGGTAGTGATCGCGGCAGCCGCATCTCTGCCATCCTCGCAGGACTTGCTGCCGTCGGTGCGTCAGCCGTTCTCTTTGCCATCATCCTGTCCAATGATTTCAGCTACTCGTATGTGGCGAGCTACTCCTCCATCGATCTGCCGCTGATCTACAAGATCTCGGCATTCTGGGCAGGGCAGCAGGGCTCGTTCCTCCTCTGGCTCCTCATTCACGCACTTGTTGGTACGTATATGGTCTGCACCAACCGTCTGACGGCGACGGGGCGGATCATCTATCATCTCCTGACGGCGATGCTCGTCATTCTCGTATTCATCAAGAGTCCCTTTACTCCCGCCGAGCATATTATGCCCGACGGGTACGGGATGAACCCGCTGCTGCAGGATCCGTGGATGGCCGTGCATCCGCCGATCATCTTTATCGGCTATGCGCTCCTCGCCGTTCCCTTTGTATACTCGCTTGAGAGTATGATGCGCAGCCCCGCAGACGGAAACTTTCTCGCACCGATGCGCCGCTGGACGCTCATCGCGTGGTCGTTTCTCGGCGCAGGCATCTTCATCGGCGGCTACTGGGCATACAAGGTGCTCGGCTGGGGCGGCTACTGGGGCTGGGATCCCGTGGAGAACTCCTCGCTCGTACCGTGGCTGCTCTCCTGCATCCTGCTCCATCTGATCGCCGTCGCACGTACGCGGCGCGGCGCATTCTATCTCGTCCATCTCGCGGCGGTCTTCTCCTATGCGTTCGTTCTCTATGGGACGTTCCTGACCCGCAGCGGTATCCTCGGAGACTTCTCCGTACACTCCTTTGCGGGGTCGGACATCGGCTTTTACATTGCCCTTGCGAATGGCATTATCCTGCTCTTTGGACTCATCGTCCTTGTGCGTCAGATGGATCGTCTTCCGCAGGGGGCGGTCTACAGCGAACACCGCAGCCGCAGCTTCCTCATTCTGCTCGGCATGCTGCTCCTCGTCTTTATCACTGTTCTCGTGTTCTTCGGTATGTCGATGCCGCTGATCTCGGGGCTCATGGGCGAGAGTGCGGCAGTGGATACCAGCTACTACGTGCGGACGACACTGCCGATTGCCATTGTGCTTGCCCTTTTGATGGGGCTCGGCTCGCTCATGTCGTGGACCGGAACGATGGGGAAGCGTCCCTAC
>JABZYJ010000148.1 GCA_015265235.1 Selenomonas sp.
AAACCGGACGCATAGCAGAGGCTATGTGGAGGATTTGCTAACGAAAAGCGGGCAAAAAAGATGCGCTAAGATGGCGGTGCTGAATTTATCAGTGCTTCCTTAAAGGCATTATATCATAATATGACAGCCTTGCGCTGTCTTTTTTGTTGGAGAGGAGGGATATACTGGATTTACGTATCTATATCATGGGTTCATTCCGTCGCCCCTCTGCCCCAAATAGCTTTCAGCAGAAAATAAGAATGTCATGATATAGTGTCAATCAAAGGGAGTGATCGGATGCGAAAGAAAATTTTCGCAGCATGCTCTGCTCTGGTGATCGGAGGCGGACTGCTGTTTTCGCCGATGCGCGCGGAGGCGATTGATGCTTGGGGGATTGCGGCGCAGGCACTCGGCGTGCTCGGTGCGTACCACTCGGCACTCGGTGCGGTGCTCGCGCTCGGCAACGATGTTCACGCGCAGCATGAGAGCGAGCGACAGGATGTAGAGGAAAACGGACGTGCACGAAATGCACGCGATATTGCACTGGTCGATCATGTGATGCAGCGGCTCGTGCGGGACGGAGACTATGTGCTCCGTGTGAACTCGCTTCCCTTTGTATGGGCGGTGAACGACAGTCCCATCTTTAACGCGGCGTGCTATCCGACGGACTATGTGAGCATCAACCGCGGGCTGATCCGTGGGCTGAACGGCAGCGAGGATGAGCTCGCGGCGGTGCTCGGGCATGAGATGACGCACGGCATCCGCCAGCACAGTGCACACAACTACGCGAAGGCGGCGGCGCAGTACTACGGGCTGAGTTTTCTCAACATGGATGCGGGGCTGATGGACTGGAACAAGCTCAACGCACTCGCGGGCTACTCCATTGCCAAAAATATCACGCTTCCCACAGAGTATGAGGCGGACGAGGGCGGCTTCCACATCATGACGAGTGCGGGGTTTAACCCCGGCGGCGGAGCGGCGGCGATGGCGCGCATGGGTTACTATCTGACGTATGTGACCCAGGATCTGCGTGAGTACCAGAACCCAAAGGACAAGGATCTCCCGCAGGACGATTTCTCCGATCATCCTGCGACAGAGCGGCGTGAGGCAAAGCTCGCGGAGATGCTTACGGCATACAGTGCGGGGCACGTGACGGTGACGGATCGGCGGACGGTCTGCATCGATGGCACGCCGCTCCTCACGGCGACGCAGACGGATGAGGACTACGACAACAGTCCCGAGAACGCCTATCTCGCTGCAGGCGCACTTGCCCGTGCCTTCCACGACTATGATACGGCAACGGACTGGGGACTCGCTCTGACACGCGGCGGCGGCGTATCGATGCGCGGCGACGCCCGGATCAATGCGGCACTCCTGCCCCTAGTGGAGAAGGCCAAGGCGGGGGCACAGCTCATCTCTCTCGTTGGGGATGCGTACGTCGGGGAGACGGCGAGCGGCGCTCGGGAGAGGCTGCGCAGCACGGAGCAGGCGCGTGCCGCGGAACGCGAGGCGGAGCATGCGGCAGTTGAGAGTGCCGATGCGAAGGCGATGGATAAAATACGCGAGAACAGCGACGCCTACAGTGACTATGGCGACGGAACGCGTGCCCTCATGCTGATGGCGCGTGTCTTTGGTGCGGCGCACGACGACAAGCCCGCCCTCAGCTATGTCATTCGTGCGCGTGCCTATGCCGTGCTGGGCGACGCTGACCGCGCCCACGCCGATGCCGACCGTGGTGTCGCCGATGCTCCGACGGACGTTCTCACGTGGGTCAACCGTGCGGATGTACGGCGCATGCTCGGTGAGCGTGACGGCGCACTCGCCGACGCATTAAAGGCGATCGAGGTGGATGCAAAGAGCCCCTATGGGTATCTGATCGCCGCAGAGATCTACGATGAGATGGGCAACGGTGATGCGGCAGAGGACTACTACAAAAAACTCTATGCGATCGAGCCGAAGGCGGTCGCCCGCATCCCCGACAGCTATCTGGAAAAGATCGATGCGCGCGCCTACAAGGAGCACAAAAAGGCAGAGAAGAAGGCGAGGGAAGCAGAGGCGGAGCAGAAAAAGGAGAGTGGGATGTAAGAAGCGGCTGCTGTACGTATCCTTATTTCTTTTTCCCCATGTGTTGCCAGATGGTATAGCAGAGTGCGGCGACGATGATGACGACCACATCCACGATGCGGTAGGTGAACGCATAGCCATACGTGACGGCGACGATGCCGAGCCCTGCGGCGGCAAGTCCGACGCTGATGTCGAGCGACCAGAAGTAGGTCGCCGTAGCGACACCAGCACGCGATGCGGGGACACTGCGCACGGCGAGCGTCTGCAGCGCAGGCGTGACCGCGCCGAACCCTGCGCCGAGGAGCAGGGCAGCGCCGATCAGTCCCGTGAGCCCCGTAATGCTGCCGAGGAGCGCCATACCCACGGCAAAGAGAAGTACACCCGGGTAGACCGTATAGTCCGGCCCCATGCGGTCAAAGATGCGTCCGACAAAGGGACGCGTCACGAGAATCGCCCCCGCATAGCAGGCGTAGAAGAGGCTCGTCTCTGCCGACAGCCCGAGACTGCGCGTATAGAGCGGGATAAAGGTGAGCACGCTGCCGTAGGCGAAGAAGAGAATCCCCGCGATAAGGGCGGGCGCGAGCGCGCGTCGTTCGATAAATGTCTGGACGGAGAGGCGGCGTCGTGCACCCTGCGGCAGAATGACGGCATCGGGCAGACGCATCATGCTCATCACGATGGAGAGCGCGGCGAGTACGCTGAGTGCAGCGAAGAGCGCCGTGCTCGAAAAATGTTCCATGATGAGCAGGCCTACCATGGGGCCGACAACCATCGCGAGGTTGGTGGAGAGAGCAAAGTAGCCGATGCCCTCACCCTTGCGCGATGGCGGGAGGATCAGTGCCGCGAGAGCCGCCACTGTCGTTGTCGCCACGGCAAAGATGACGCCGTGGAGTAGGCGCAGACCGTAGAGCATGGAGATCGCCGAGGCGACGAGGAAGAGTGCCATAACGATGAAGAACAGGACACTGATGACAATCATGAGCCGCCGCTTGTTGACAGCGTCGATGAGAATGCCCGCACAGGGACGCGCAGCGACTGTACCGATCTGGAAGAAGGTCATGGCGAGACCGGCCTCGACGTCGCCGCCTCCGTACTCCTGCATCATGACGATGGGGAGTGCCGCGATCATTGCGTATTGGGTCAGATAGATGAGGAAGCTGACGAGGCTCATGCCGAGAAATTCGCGCGTCCAGAGTGCTTCCTTTACTGCCGGTTCGTTCATGCCATCATCCTCTTTATCTGTGAGATACCATATCTGTCCAGAAACGCAGCTTGCTTTTTTCTATCTCTATGGTAGAATGGCGTGAGTTTTGGACGTTGCAGCGAAATGGGGAGCATCATGGGGGATACGAGGAAAAAAGAAATTGGGATGCGCGAGGTGCACGCGGCACGTGCCTTTTTCTTCATCGGAGGCTTTGGCACAGCGACGTGGGCGCCGCTCGTTCCGCTCCTGCGCGAGCGGCTGATGGTGGGGGACGATGTGCTCGGGATGCTGCTGCTCTGCATCGGTGTCGGCTCGCTCCTGACGATGCCGCTCTCGGGTGCACTCGCCATGCGGCTCGGGTGCCGTCGCGTCGTCATGACGGCGGCGGTTCTCTTTGCGGCAATTCTTCTGCTCGTCTCATGCGTGGACGCACTTTCGCTTGCCGTGCCGATCGTACTCATCTTCGGTGCGGTGATGGGTTGCATCGACGTCGTGGTCAACATCGTCGCCGTACTGGTGGAAAAGGGAATCGGGCGGCGCATCATGAGTGGAATGCACGCGTTCTGGAGCCTCGGCGGCTTCGCCGGTGCGGGACTTTACGGCGTATGGGTCGGGCTGCTCGGTCTCACGCCATTTCAGTCGACGGCGATTGCGGCGGGGCTCATCCTCCTCCTGACAGCGGTGTACGGACGCCATCTGATTCCGTACGGTGGGGGTGGCGGCGCACTGCTCGCATTGCCGCGCGGCATCATCGTCTTTGTCGGCATGACGGCGTTTATCGCCTTCCTCAGCGAGGGGGCAGTGATGGACTGGGGCGGCGTCTACCTGACCACAGTACGCGGCATGGATCTCGCGCTTGCGGGCACGGGCTATTCCGTATTCTCCGCCGCGATGCTCACGATGCGTTTTCTCGGCGACCGCGTCGTCCAGCGCATCGGCGCGCTCCTGGTTGCTGTTGGCGGTGCACTGCTCGCGTTCGGCGGGATTCTGCTCGTCATGTTTGCGCCCGTAGATGCGCTGCTCTATGTCGGTTTCTTTGCCATCGGCATCGGGAGCGCGAACATCGTGCCCGTCTTCTTCTCCCTAATGGGGCGGCAGAACGTCATGCCGGTCAGTGCGGCGGTCTCTGCCGTCAGCACCATGGGATACCTCGGTATCCTCGCTGGACCTGCCGCCATCGGATTCGTATCCTCACTCACGACGCTGCAGACGGCATTTGCCATGCTCGCTGCGCTCAGCATCCTGCAGGCAGCGATCGGGTTCTATGTGTTC
>JABZYJ010000149.1 GCA_015265235.1 Selenomonas sp.
CAGCATGACTTCGCGGCGGAGCTCGCCGCCGCCTGTGCCCCCGAGGTGCGCGCGGCGCTTGCGGCGGAGGGGGCGGCCGTCGTCAATTTTCAGGCACTGGCACAGTAAGGAGGGCACATGGACAAGATCACCATCATCGTGCCCTGCTACAACGAGGCGGAGGTCATCCCCCGTTTCTACGAGGCGGTGACGGCGGCGACCGCTGCTGTCGAGGACTGCGCCTTTTCCTATCTCTTCATCGACGACGGCAGCCGCGATGGGACGCTCGACGCGATTCGTGCGCTCGCCGACGCGCACGACAATGTCCGCTATCTCAGCTTTACGCGCAATTTCGGCAAGGAGCCCGCGATGATGGCAGGGCTCGACTTTGCGGACGGCGACGCCGTGCTCATCATGGACGCGGATCTGCAGCATCCGCCCGCCCTCATCCCGACGATGGTTGCGGCGTGGCGCGCGGGCTACGACGATGTCTGCGGCAAGCGCACGGATCGGAAGGACGAGACTTTCCTCAAGCGCACGATGGCCAATTTCTTCTACCGCTCCATGCAGGCGGTCAGCCGCTTTACCCTGCAGCGTGACGTGGGCGACTTTCGCCTGCTCGATCATCGCTGCGTCGCGGCGCTGCGCCTGCTGCGCGAGAATCAGCGCTTCACAAAGGGGCTCTTTACGTGGGTGGGGTTCAAGAAAAAGGAGATCCCCTTTCAGGTGCAGCCGCGTGCGGCGGGCAAGACGACGTGGAGCTATCTCGCGCTGCTCTCACTCGCCGTCGAGGGGATCACCTCCTTTACGACCGCGCCGCTGCGCCTGACGACGGTGCTCGGGCTCATCGTCTCCGCGCTCGCGCTCTGCTATATGGTCGTCGTGCTCGTCGATGCGCTCGTCTACGGCGACCCTGTGGCGGGCTATCCGACGCTCATGACCGTCCTGCTCTTTCTCGGCGGCGTGCAGCTGCTCTCGCTCGGGATCATCGGCGAGTACCTCGGACGCGTCTTTACGGAGAGCAAGCGGCGGCCGTGCTATCTGATCGACGAGCTGGACGGGGAGAAATTTGACAACACAAAGCTGGCAGGGAGGAGATACATTGACACCGGCGAATGACGGAGGGCACCGATACGGCGCGACGGCACTCACAGCCGCCGCCATTTTTGCCTTTATGCTCGCGCTCAATCACTGGATGCCCCTCCACCGCGACGACTACGACTATATGATGGTCTGGAAGACGGGCGTGCCCATCGCATCGCTCTCCGATGTCCTCTCCTCCGCCATGCAGCACTATCTCCTGCACGGCGGGCGCATGGTCACGGTGTTCTGTCTCGACCTCTTCCTCTGGCTCGGCAAGCCGCTCTTTGACGCGGCGAACGCGCTCATGTTCCTCGCACTCTCCGTGCTCGTCATGATGCACGCACGCCGCTCCGCTGCACTCACCCAGACGCCGGGGCTGCTCGCAGCGGCAGCACTCCTTCTCTGGCTCTCTCTGCCGCATTTTGGCGAGGTCGCCGTGTGGAAAAGCGGCTCGACGGTCTATCTCTGGTCGGCTGTGCCCGCCTTTCTCTTTCTCCTGCCGTACAATCTTGCACTAAAAGCGATGGGGGAGGGACAGCGGGCGCGCCATGCGTGGGCGAGTATGCCGATGTTCCTCCTCGGCATACTCGCGGGCTGGTCGATCGAGAACCTCGCCGTGACCGTGACCCTCCTCGCGCTTGGCTGCACGCTCTATGCGCGGCGGCACGGCGCGTTCGCACCGTGGATGCTCACGGGTGCCCTCGGCGCACTCGCGGGGCTCATCGGCCTCGTCGCCGCGCCCGGCAACTACGTCCGCTACGATGCGCAGGGCGCGGACAAGGGCATCCTCATCCACCTTGGCAATCAGATCGCGGGGCAGGGCGAGATGCTGCTCTACCTCCTGCCCGTCCTGCTGCTCATATACACGGCATATCGTCTCCGTCAGCGCCGTCTGTCAGGGCTGCCGGCAGTGGTGCACGGATCGCTCTTCCTCTACGTCGGGAAAAAACATGTCGTGGCGTTTGACAAAGGCGGCATCACCACTGTCTCTGTAGCACTCTGGAGCCTGCTCCTGCTGCTCACCGCCTCCTATTTTACGGGCGGATGGGTCGCATCCGCCATCCGCGACGCAGTCATCGCGGGGGTACTCACGCCGCTCGGGCAGACCAGACCAAAGACCATTTTCCTCTTCACAAATGTCATGAACGGCTTCGAGGAGATGGCGATCTACTGGCTCGCGATTCTGCTCTGCTACCATCGCATGAAAGAGCTGCTGGGACTGACGGCGGCCTCCGTCCGCGCCGCTGC
This sequence comes from Selenomonas sp., assembly GCA_015265235.1. GTDB lineage: Bacteria > Bacillota > Negativicutes > Selenomonadales > Selenomonadaceae > Centipeda. The sequence goes on from JABZYJ010000149.1 coordinate 2,311, forward strand.
GCAGCAGGTCTCTTGGCGCGAGGTGCTGCGCGCCTGTCCCGCCGCGCGTTACGCCGCATGCCTCATCGGGCTCGGCCTCTGCAACAATCTCGTCATGATCGCCGCGCCGACCTTCCCGGGACGTGCCACGTTCAGCTCCGCCGCCATGTTCGTCACGGCACTGCTCGCCCTGCTGAACGATCCATCGGTGCGCAGCGAATTCTTCCTCCCGGCATGCCGCCTGCTGCGCGAGGCGGCGTTCCTCCTCCTCGTCTATACGGGCGCGGCGGCGCTCCTCCTCACACACGAGATGGGGACAGAGGACGCGGCACGGATCGCACAGATCGAGGCCGCCCGCGCACGCGGCGAGACCGTCGTTCACTTCCCGCGCATTGAGAACACGCGCCGTGCCCTGCGCCACGTCTACTACGAGGACTGGGACAACGGCGTCACGAGGGACGGCGCGATGGAATACTTTGGGCTGACGGAGATAGAGGTTCCCCCGCATAGGCCCCAATGACATTTCCTTCATCTTGTGGTAGAATGAGGGGCACGTATCGTATGACGGCACCATGCACCAGTGTCAACGCTCCGCTGCAATTTTCTGCGCAGCGTGGCATTCGCATCGGCAGTACCGTCAAGACACCCATCAAAATTACGGTCAACATTTGAAAGGAGCTGCATCAACTCTTGGACAGTCCTTTATCCGACGCTCTCTGTCTTTTCCTGCTCATCGTCGCCCTCATGGCGAACGCCTACTTTGCTCAGATCGAGACTGCGCTCACGGCATCCCATCGCGGACGTCTTGAGCGTCTCGCCGAAAGCGGCGAAGCGGGTGCGGCAGAGGCGCTTGCCCTCCTAGAGCACGCCGACCGCCCCATCGCCATGGCGCAGGCAGGCGTCACCTGCATGAGTCTCTTCACGGGGCTCGGCATCGGGCTCTTTGCCCTGCCGATTTTCAGAGGGGTGCTCACGCGGCTCCTCCCGGGCATGGAGGTCTACGCCGCCGCGCTCGTCCTCAGCATCCTCGTCATGACGACGCTCACTCTGCTCTTTGGCGACTTTCTGCCGAAGCAGATCGCCCTCCAGAACCCCGAGGCGATGCTTCTGCGCAAACACCGCACCATCGCCCTCCTCACGCAGCTCACCGCGCTGCCGAGCGCCGCACTCATCTCCATCTCGCGCGGCATCCTGCTCATCTTCGGCATCAACCCGGAGAACCGCGTCTCCGCCACGGAGGACGCAGTCAAGGATCTCATGGAGCAGGGCACGGAGGACGGTACATTTGAAAAGACCGAGCAGGACATGGTCGACCGCATCTTCCACATGAGCGATCAGACCGCCTCGGCACTCATGACGCCGCGCACCCAGATCGCCTGGGTCGACCTCGCGGAGCCCCGCGCCGAGCAGCTGCGCATCGTCCGCGCAGAAGCGCACGACGTATTCCCCGTCGCCTATGAGAACCTCGACGACTTCCGCGGCGTGGTCTACGCCAAGGAGCTGCTCGACGCGGCACTCGACGGAACGGAGATCGACATCACGGACTACATCCGCAAGCCGCTCTTCGTCCCACGGACCATGGAGGGGCTGCGCGTCCTCGAAAAATTCCGCAGCGGTGCCATCCACGAGGCGGTCGTCCTCGACGAGTACGGCGGCGTCGTCGGCTTCATCACCATGGACGACATCATGGGCGAGATCATCGGCAGCGCGGATGAGGACGCGCCCACGGGCACGCGCACGGGGGCAGAGAAGGCGCAGACATGGATCTTTGACGGACTGTTCCCCATCGACGAGTTCAAGGAGGAATTCGGCATCGACGAACTCCCCGACGAGGATCACGACCACTTTCACACCCTCGGCGGCTTCGTCACCGCCCAGATCGGCCGCATCCCCGCCGTCGGCGAAACCTGCACATGGGAGGACTACAGCTTCGAGGTACTGCAGATGGATCGCGCGCGCGTCGCCCAGATCCGCATGACGCGGACAGAGGCAGCGGAAACCGCCTAACAGCTCATGATGGAAGGTGACGGCAATACGCCAAAGCAAACCTTAGTGGAGCAAGCGGAGCAAGGGCGCGGTACGCCCCGGCGAATTTCTTCGTTCAACCGAAGGGCGTTGAAGGAAGCACTGATAAATTCAGCACCGCCATCTTAGCGCATCTTTTTTGCCCGCTTTTTGTCGGCAAATCCTCCACATA
>JABZYJ010000014.1 GCA_015265235.1 Selenomonas sp.
CATGTGTGCTCCACGCAAACGCCTCGTTACGCAAGTGATCGTGTGCTTATCTGCCTAAATACCTGCGGACTTCTTAAACGCGCTGCGCTTGAACGAAAGAAATCCGCAGGGGGCAGAACGCCCACTTTACTCACTTGCTTCACTAGGGTTTGCTTTGGAGCAACGCATGGCGTTGCTGCGTTGATCTAAAAAGGCTGTCGCACGAAGAATTATCTTCGGCAACAGCCTTTTGTGTTATCAATTTACTTTTTCGGTTCCAGCCCGATCGTTAGCTCATTTACGATTGGTACGCTCTCGCCAATTCTCCGCACAACAATCGCACCTAGAAGTGTCAGCAGGAGTGTCGCCGCATACATGGCGAGGGCGAGGGGAGCGGTCAGTACGTGCCCGGTCCGATGGAGGACGGCGAGCAGATAGGTGATCGCTATCGGGTGGGCGAGGTAGATGAAGTAGGAGTGCTTTCCGAGGATCTGGAACGCATGCCCCAGAGGATTCTCCGTTCCCAGCCGCGTGAAGAACGCAAAGAGCGCGAGCGATGCACCGATCGTGTAGAAGATGCCGAGCGGTGAGAGCTGGTGCGCGGTGTAGATGCCCTCGAGCGGGGTGTAGCCGTCCACGAGAAGCAGCTTGTAGTACCATGCGAGGAGGGCAAGGAGACTCAGGATGCCGAACGCGTAGAGCTGTCCCGTCCGGCGCAGCATCCACGTGCGGAATGCCTCCCAGTGGAGAGCGATATAGCCGCCGAGGAGGAAGATAAAGACGTAGTGCACGACCCAGTAGTTCAGGCGATAGAAGAGAAGGGCGCGCCAGAGCGTCCCCTCGGGCAGTCCGTAGACGTAGAGATTGAATGCTGTATCGAAGCTCGACCAGTAGTCAAAGGCAATCTGGACGGCGAGGATGCCCATGAGCAGTGGGAGCGTCATGCGGCGCAGGAGGATGCGCCAGAGCGGCATCAAGAGGTAGAACCAGATCAGAATGACCATGAAGTAGAGCTGATACTTTGCATTGCCGAAAAAGAGGATGCCCGGAATGGACAGAATCGGCGGAAATCCGACCCCGTAGTGCCATGCGTCGTGAAGAAGATAAAAGAGTGACCAAACGAGGTAGGGAATGACGACAGCATGCGTGCGGCGCGTGAGAAAATCCCGATAGGAAAATGGGGAGGACGGGGATTTTCCGTAGAACAGACCGAATGCCGAGATAAAGAAAAAAATCGGCACGGCGAAGCGCGTACCGATATCAAACAGAGCCACGAGGTGGATGTTTGGTGATGGATTGGCAAGATACTCCGCGCCGATATGGATGCCGATCACACCCATCATGGAGATGCCGCGAATCGCCTCGACGGCGGATACGCGGGGACGCTTACTCGATGACATAGGTCACGTTGGCGGTAGCAGCGACCGAGAGCTCGCCCGGCGCGATCGGCGTTGCTGCGGCTGATGCGCCCTTTGCCATCATCATCGGCATGTAGTTCTCGTAGCGCGGCATGTCTGCCTGTGTGTCGGCGTAGACGTTCGCGATGCGGACGAGGCGGACGCCGAGTGCATTAGCGACGGCCTGTGCCTTCTCCTTTGCACTGCGCACCGCATCCGTGAGCGCCTCGTTCTTGGCGGCGCTCGTGTCGCTCGCCGTGAAGTTCAGTGAGTCGATGCGGTTCGCTCCGTTTGCGAGTGCCGCGTCGATGATCTTGCCGACGTTGTTGAGGTTGCGCACCGTGATGACGACGGAGTTCTGTGCCGTATAGCCGATGACCTCGTTGCGGCTGCTGTCGCGCATATCGTAGCGCTGCGAAAAGTCATAGTGTACGGTCTGGATGTCGCGGTCGGCGACACCGAGTGCGCGGACCGCGTTGTGGACGCGCGCCGTCTGTGCGGCGTTCTCCGCATGCGTGCGTGCGGCATCCGCCTCCTCTGTGACGACGCCGACGGTGATCTCCGCCGTATCGGGGGCGACGTAGGCGATGCCCGTTCCCCCGATCGTGATGGTCGCAGGTGCAGCTGCGGGGGCAGCGGGCTCGGCTGCGGATGCCGCTCCCATCGGCAGGGCAAGTGCAAGAGCGAGCACGGACGTGCGGGCGAGCGATGTAAATGAAATACGTTTCATCATGAGACTCCTTAAAGACCGTTTCAAAAATCTCCTCAAGTATACCGAAAAAAAAGATGGATTGCAAATGGGGAATCATTTTATGCAGTGAAGATACAAGCAGATAATATTGCGATTGTATAGTGGATTTGCTAGAATTGATTACAGACGAAAGACAACAAATGAAATGAGAGGACTATATGCGAATCCTGCTTGCGAATTTTTCGAAAATGGTTGGGGATACTGGCGGTGCAGCGAAGGTCAATGTTGCGTTTGCAAACGAAATGGTGCGGCGCGGGCATGCGGTGACGACAGTCTATACAGACGACCGGGAGGGAGCTTTTTTTTATCCGCTCAACGAGCGTGTGACGGCGTACAATCTCCAGCATTTTCGCGGGACGCACTGCACATTCCCTACTGTACTCAAGATTAAACGAGAAGTTTTGCGCACATTCGGGCAAAAATATGGGCATTCGGTTAATAACGAATTTGTCGAAAAGCATCTGCATCCGCAGATTCGGGAGATTCTCACGGAGTCACGGCCGGATATTATCATCTGTTTTCAAATCGCCTCCGCAAAGACGTTTCTATGCGATCTTAGAATCAAGACACCGGTGATCATCATGGCACATGGGGATACGAGAGACTATTTCTACAACTACCCCGATGATGAAGTGGCATCGCTCCGTCATGCTGCTGCCTGTCAGGCACTTCTCCCCGCATTTGCGGAACCAATTCGGGAATATGTCGCCGACTTTCCCGTGCAGGTCGAGGTCATTGGCAATGTTGTGCCACAGTATGAACAGCAGGCAGATTTGGCGCGTGAAAAGGACGTTTATAAGGTGGTCTTCGTTGGTCGTCTCGTTCGCAAGATTAAGCAGCCACATTTGCTTGTTCAGGCATTTATACGCCTTGCGGCAGATTTTCCCCAATGGACGCTCGAATTCTGGGGGGCAGAAGATAAGAGATACTATCAGAAAACGTTACAGCAAATGGTTGAGAAGGCAGGGCTTTCTCAACGCATCCGCTTCTGCGGGACAACGAAGGATGTGCCGCGTGTTCTAGAGGGGGCGGATATCTGCGTTGCGCCGAGTGCCTATGAGGGGTTCAGCCTCGCGCATACCGAGGCGATGAGCATGGGCCTGCCGCTGATTGGCTATAAAAGTTGTGTATCGGTTGCGGAACTGATTGATGACGGTGTGAACGGGCTCCTCGCCGAGGATGGTGCAGAGGCTCTTTCCGAGAAAATGGCACTCTTGATGCGTGACCGCAACCTACGAACGAAGATGGGGGCTGCGGCGCGTAAATCCATGCGTGCCTATGCACCGGAGATTATATGGGGGCAGTGGGAAACCCTGATGGACGAGGTGATTAGCACACATTCGTCGGATCGAATATAAAATTTGACTTTTTGTCATTTTTCGTGTACGATAGGCGTAGTTTCATAGAAATAGGGGGAACGATATATGGCAAAAGAGACATTTGAGTTTCAGGCAGAGACCAAACAGCTCCTCGAGCTGATGATCCACTCGATCTATACAAATCGCGAGATTTTTCTGCGCGAGTTGATTTCAAACGCGTCGGATGCGATCGACAAGCTCCATTTTGAGAGCCTGACGAACCGCGACATCCTTGAGGGCAACGAGAACTATGAGATTTTCCTCGTTCCGGATAAGGACAGCAAGACGCTCACGATTTCCGATAACGGCATCGGCATGTCGCGTGCAGAGGTTGTGGAGAACATCGGCACGATTGCAAAGTCGGGCACGAAGGCGTTCATGGAGCAGCTCGCGAAGGCGAAGGATGAGAGCGGCGGCGCACCGGACAAGGATCTGATCGGTCAGTTCGGCGTGGGCTTCTACTCCGCGTTCATGGTCGCGGAGCGCGTGACGATCGTGACGCGCCGTGCCGGTGAGACGCAGGCGACGCGCTGGGAGTCGGCGGGCGACGGCAGTTATACGATTGAGGATGCAGAGAAGGAGTCACGCGGCACGACGGTGACAATCCACCTCGCGAAGGAGTTCACGGAGGGCGAGACGGACTACACGGATACGTTCGTGCTTGAGAGTCTCGTAAAGAAGTACTCCGACTACGTGCGCTACCCGATCCGCATGAACGTGACGACAGAGGAGATGCCGCGCGACGATGAGGGAAAAATCATCGAGGGTGCGGAGAAGATCAAGAAGACGGAGCTGCGCACGCTGAACTCAATGCAGCCGCTCTGGACGCGTGCGAAGTCGGAGATCAAACCCGAGGAGTACAACGATTTCTTCCGCGATCAGTTCCACGAGTGGGAAGCTCCGATGGAGATTTTCCACACGAAGGCGGAGGGCACGGTGGAGTATACGGCGCTCCTCGAGATCCCTGCCCGCGCACCGTTCAATCTCTATCAGGCGGACTATGAGCCGGGTATCCAGCTCTACTCGCGCCACGTCTTCATCATGGACAAGTGCAAGGATCTCCTGCCGGACTATCTGCGTTTTGTCAAGGGACTCGTGGACTCGCCCGATCTCTCACTGAACATTTCGCGTGAGCTGCTCCAGCAGAGCCGTGAGCTGAAGACGATCGGCCGCGCACTGGAGAAGAACATCCTCAAGGCATTGGGCAAAAAGCTCGAAAAGAACCGCGAGGACTACGAAAAGTTCTGGGAGCAGTATGGCCGTGCACTGAAGATCGGCATCTACAACAGCATGTACTCCGGCCGCGATACGGTCGACAAGCTGAAGGATCTCCTGCTTTTCCACAGCTCGAAGGACGGCGGTCTTGTCACGCTGAAGGAGTATGTTGCGCGGATGCCCGAGAGCCAGAAGAGCATCTACTACGCGACGGCGAAGGATCAGGCGACGATTGAGCTGCTGCCGCAGATGGAGCAGCTGCGTGAGCGCGGTCTTGAGGTGCTCTTCCTGCTCGACCCCGTGGACGAGTTTGCCATTGAGACCGTGCGCGAGTACGAGGGGAAGAACTTCCACTCGATCAGCCGCGGCGACCTCGATCTCGGCGATGCGGAGAGCGAGGCAGCGAAGAAGGAGACGGCGGATCTCGCGAAGGCAAATGACGATCTCATCAAGGACGTGAAGGAGACACTCGGAGATAAGATTGCCGAGGTCAAGCTCTCGCAGCGCCTGCGCTCGAGTGCCGTCTGTCTCGTCGCGGATGAGGCGGGGCCGTCGCTCTCGATGGAGCAGACCTTTGCGGAGATGAACAATCCGATGTTCAAGGCGCGCCGCATTCTCGAGATCAATCCGCACCATGAGCTTTTCGCCAAGCTGCAGCAGGTACATGCGGCGGGCAAGGACAGCGAGGAGTTCAAGGACTACTGTGACCTGCTCTACACGCAGGCGCTGCTCATCGAGGGGATTCTGCCCGAGAACCCCGTCGCCTTTGCGGCGAAGCTCGCCAAGATGATGGCGAAGTAAGGAGGCCCCGTGGAAGTCGAACTCTTCTCGTCGCAGTTCTTTGTGGCGCTCTTTTCAATCATTGTGCTCGATCTTGTGCTCGCGGGCGACAATGCCGTCGTGATTGCGATGGCGTCCAACCGTCTGCCGGCACATCTCCGAAAGCGCGCCATCTACGTCGGGACGGCGGGCGCGATTGTCATTCGCCTCATCATGACGTTCTTTGCGGTGCAGCTGCTCTCCGTGCCGTATTTACAGGCACTCGGCGGACTCGTGCTGCTGCCGATCGCCGTGAAGCTCCTGCGTCCCTCCCACGGCGAGGAGCACGTGGAGGCAGCGGAGACGTTTGCGGGCGCGGTCAAAACGATCATCATTGCCGATGCGGCGATGGGGATTGACAACGTGATCGCGATTGCAGGCGCGTCGCACGGCGACTTCCTGCTCGTGGTGCTCGGGCTTCTCATCAGCGTTCCGATTGTCGTTGGCGGCAGCCAGCTCATCGGCAAGCTGATGGAGAAATATCCCGTGCTTGTTGTTCTCGGTGCAGCCATTCTGGGCTGGACAGGCGGGACGATGATCGTGCACGACCGCACGGTCGGCGTGATGATTTTGGAGGCGCTGCCGCAGGCGGCATACATCCTGCCGGCCGTTCTGGCAGCTGCTGTGTGCGGCGTCGGTGTGCGGATGCGGCGGAGAGGCTGATATGGTCGGACTTGTGATTGTAACGCACAGTGCCGCGCTCGCGCATGGCGTTGCGGAGACGTGCCGCATGATGGCAAAGGATGCGCATATCGCAACGGCGGGCGGCATGGAAAATGGCGGTTTCGGGACGAGCTATGCACGGATTGCTGCGGCGATCGAGAGCGTCCACAGCGCGGATGGCGTTGTTGTGCTCGCGGACGGAGGCAGTTCTGTGCTGACGGCGGAGACGATCATCGAGGAGATGCGCAGCAGCAGCGTGCGCATGGCGGACTGCCCCGTCGTTGAGGGCAGTGTGGTCGCTGCGATTGCCGCAGTCTGCGGCGCCGATCTCGATGAGGTCGTGCGCCGCGCCGAGGAGACACGCGGCGCGTGCAAGATTTACAATTGACAGTCCAAATACAGAATGATACAATAGCATACGTAATGATGCTCTTTGAGGCGGGGTGAGAATCCCCACCGGCGGTACAGCCCGCAAGCTGCTTGTGAGAGCGGCATGATCCGGTGTGATTCCGGAGCCGACAGTGAAGAAGGCAGATGCCTTCGCAGTCTGGATGAGAAAAGGCGCGTCTATGATAGGAACACGGATAGGTATGTATCTGTGATTTCTTGGGACGATTTATGTGCCGCCGGAGGAGTTTCTTCCGGCGGCTTTTTCTCTGTTATGATAAATTCCTCAAGAAGGTAGAGAACAGAATGGGATTACTATGAACGAAACGGACGAATCCTATATGCGCGAGGCTCTGCATCTGGCGGAGTTTGCGCGCGGGCGTACGTCGCCGAATCCGCTCGTGGGGGCACTCATCGTGCGCGATGGGACGGTCGTTGCGAGTGGTTGGCACCGTGCGGCGGGCGAGCCGCATGCGGAGGTTCATGCGCTCCGCATGGCGGGGGAGCTGGCACGCGGGGCGACGCTCTACGTGACGCTCGAGCCGTGTGCGCATCAGGGGCGGACGGGACCCTGTGCCAAGGCGGTGATCGCCGCAGGGATCACGCGCGTCGTGGTGGCGCTCCGTGACCCGAACCCGCTTGTCGCGGGGCGCGGAATCGCCATGCTCAAGGCGGCGGGCATCGAGGTCGTGACGGGCGTCTGCGCGGCGGAAGCGCGGCGGCAGAACGCAGCGTTTCTCACGTGGGTGACGACGAACCGTCAACTCGTCACGCTCAAGACAGCGATGACGCTCGACGGGAAGATCGCAAGCCATACGGGAGCGTCGCGCTGGATTACGGGCAAGGAGGCACGTCTGCGCGTGCATGAAATGCGCGATGCGAGCGACGCGATTCTCGTCGGCATTGGCACTGTGCTCGCGGATGACCCGAGCCTGACGACGCGCCTGCCGCATCGTGCGGGGAAGAATCCGCTGCGCGTCGTACTGGATTCGGCGGCGCGCACGCCGCATGATGCAAGACTGGTGACGGACGGGGCGGCTCCGACGGTGATTGCCGTGAGTGAGCGTGCTGATCCGCGACGTGTGGACCGGCTCCGCGCATGCGGTGCAGAGGTGGTGACGCTTGGGGCGGAGCGCGTGGAGCTCCCGCGCGTGCTCGACTGGCTCGGCGCGCGTGACTGCACGTCCCTCCTCGTTGAGGGCGGCGCTGCGGTGAACTGGTCGTTTCTCTCAGGCGGCTATGTGGATCGGATCTGCGCCTTTATCGCCCCTATGCTGATGGGCGGTATGGAGGCACCGACGCCCATCGGGGGGGTGGGCTTTGATGCACCGCAGGCGGCACTGCACCTCCATGATATGCACGTCGAACCGGTCGGCGCAGATCTCCTCGTGACGGGCAGTCTGCGTACACCGGCGGAGTGAGGTGAGGATATGTTTACAGGAATCATCGAGGAGGTCGGCACATTCGCCCGCCTCTCGGGCGGCGTGCTCTCGATCGGTGCGCATCTCGTCCAGTCGGATGCACACATCGGCGACAGCAGCGCCGTGAACGGCATCTGCCTCACGGTCACATCATTCGATGCACAGGGCTTTTCTGCCGACGTGATGCCCGAGACGGTGCGGCGCACCTCGCTCGCGGAGCTGACACGCGGCGCACCGCTCAATCTGGAGCGGGCGCTGCTGCCGACGACGCGCATGGGCGGACATTTCGTCAGCGGGCACATCGACGGCGTGGGGAAGATACGAGCCATGCGCGAGGAGGGAAATGCCATTCTCATGACGGTCGCCGCCGATGCAGAGATTCTGCGCGGGATTGTCGAGAAGGGCTCGGTTGCCCTCGACGGCATCAGCCTTACCGTGGCGGCGGTCGGCGCGGCGGACTTTACCGTCAGTCTCATCCCGCACACGCGTACGGTGACGAATCTCAGCGCGAAGCGCATCGGCAGTCTGCTCAACATCGAGACGGACATCCTCGGGAAATACGCGCTGAAGCTGCTCGGCGGTGGAAGTCCTGCTGCGGGGCATACGGGACTGACGCGGGAATATCTGATGCAGCATGGGTTTTAGTGTAGTCGATGTGGTCGATGTGGTGCGATGTCCCACGCGAACGCCTCGTTCCGCAAGCGATCGTGCGCTTGCTTCACTAAGGTTCGCTTAGGGACATTACACCACAGTGGGATAAAGCTGCTTGTTTTACAATGAATCAAGTTTTTAGGAGAAATAGCATGTCAGATTTTGCAACGATTGAACAGGCAATCGAGGATATCAAAAACGGAAAGATGCTCGTCGTCGTGGACGATGAGGATAGGGAGAACGAGGGCGACCTCATCGTCGCGGCAGAGAAGATGACGCCGGAGCACATGAACTTCATGGCGACGCATGCACGCGGACTGATCTGTACGCCGATCATCGGCAGCCGCCTCGACGAGCTTGAGATCGGTCAGATGGTGGAGAACAACACGGACAACCACGAGACTGCCTTCACTGTCAGCGTCGATGCGTACGACACGACGACGGGCATCTCGGCGTACGAGCGGTGCCACACGGTCAAGATGCTGCTCGATCCTGCGGCAAAGCCCGCGAATTTCCGCCGTCCGGGGCACGTCTTCCCCCTGCGTACGGTCGAGGGCGGTGTCCTGCGCCGTGCGGGACACACCGAGGCGACGACCGACCTCGCGCGCATGGCGGGGCTGTTCCCTGCGGGGCTCTGCTGTGAGATCATGGCGGATGACGGCCACATGATGCGCACGCCCGAGCTGAAGGCGTTTGCGAAGCAGCATGGGCTGAACATCATCACCATCAAGGATCTCATCGAGTACCGCAAGCATACGGAGAACTTTGTCCATCGGATTTCGGAGGTGGACTTCCCGAGCAAATATGGGCATTTCAAACTGATCGCCTACGAGAACACGCTCAACAAGCGCTGTGACCTCGCCGTTGTCAAGGGGGATGTGCGCGGCAAGGAAAATGTTCTCGTGCGCGTGCACTCGGAGTGCCTGACGGGGGATGCGCTCGGCTCGATGCGCTGTGACTGCGGCGATCAGCTCGCAACGGCAATGCGCCGCATCGAGGCAGAGGGTGAGGGCGTTGTCCTCTACGTGCGGCAGGAGGGACGCGGCATCGGACTTGCAAACAAGATGCGTGCTTACGCTCTGCAGGATCAGGGGCGCGATACCGTCGAGGCGAACGTCGAGCTCGGCTTTGCGCCGGATCTCCGCGACTATGGCATCGGCGCACAGATCCTCGCCGATCTCGGGCTTTCGACCATTCGTCTTTTGACGAACAATCCCGCGAAGCGTGCGGGGCTGGAGGGCTATGGACTGAAGATCGTCGAGCGCGTGCCGCTCGTTATCCATCCGAATGAGCATGACCGTCGATACATGGAGACGAAGAAGGAGAAGATGGGGCATATCCTCAGCGATGAGGAATTGGGGAAATGAATGTGAGGGCGTGAGAGATGAAGACGGTTTTACTGGCACTTCTTGAACAGTATGCAGACTGGGAAGCTGCGTACGTGTCGACAGCAATTCACATGCTTGGTCAGGGAAAATTTGAGGTCAAGACAGTCTCCCTTTCGAAAGAGCCTATAACCTCCATTGGCGGCATTCATGCGGCGGCGGATTATACAGTGGATTCTGCACCGAAGAATTACGACGCCTTGCTCCTCATCGGCGGTATGAGGTGGCGCGAAGAGCATGCACAGAAGATGATCCCATTGGTCGAGCATTGTGTGAAAAGCGGCAAGATACTTGGCGGGATTTGCGATGCGGCGGCGTTTTTAGCATCCATCGGTGTGCTCGATTCGGTCAAACATACGGGCAATCGTTTGTCTGCACTGGAGGAATGGCAGGGGACGAAGTACAAGGGCGCGGAGAACTTTCAGGCGCGACAAGCCATCTGCGATAAGAACATCATTACGGCAAACGGGGTTGCACCTCTGGAATTTGCTAGAGAAGTTCTGACTGCGCTCCATGTTGCGGAGGAAACTCTGATCGAGGATTGGTACAGCCTGCATAAGTTGGGGTATTATAATGCATCATCACACAATCAATTTGTGAAGATGATGGAGGAGTAAGGAGAAACTGACATGGCAAATATCATCGAGGGCTACATCAGCGGCAAGGGGCTGAAATTCGGCATTGTTGCCGCGCGTTTTAACGAATTTATCGTGAGTAAATTGGTCGGCGGTGCGCTTGATACGCTGCATCGTCATGAGACGGCAGATCATGACATCGACGTCGCATGGGTGCCCGGTGCGTTCGAGATTCCTCTTGCGGCGAAGAAGATGGCGGAGAGCGGTAAGTATGACGCCATCCTCTGCCTCGGTGCGGTCATTCGCGGCTCGACGACGCATTATGACTACGTTTGCAACGAGGTCTCCAAGGGGGTCGCACAGGTCGGACTCCAGACGGGCGTGCCGACGATCTTCGGCGTCGTGACGACGGAGAACATCGAGCAGGCGATTGAGCGTGCGGGGACGAAGGCGGGCAACAAGGGCGCCGATGCCGCAATGGCGGCGATGGAGATGGCAAGTCTCCTCGGAAAGCTGTGATGCAATGAAGATCGGCATCATCAGCGATACGCACGGACATGAGGGCGCATGGACGCGTGCGTGCGAGAAATTTTTCACGGGAGCAGACCTCATCCTCCATGCAGGGGACGTCGCCTATCATGGCCCGCGCAACCCAATGAAGGCGGACTACAACCCGATGGGGCTGATCGAGCGCATCAACGCTTCGGAGATCCCCGTGGTGATCGCAAAGGGCAACTGCGACTCCGACGTGGACGCGAGCTGCCTCACCCTGCCCATTCTGTCCCCCTACGCCTACGTCTTTTGGGAGGGGCGGCGCATCATCGTCACGCACGGCGATGCCGTTATGACGGATGCGGAGAAAGATGAAATGGCGCAGCATCTGCGCGCCGATCTCTTTATCAGCGGGCATGTGCACGTCACCATCCTCGAAAAGCGCGGCAATACGGTATTTCTCAACCCTGGCTCGGCGGCGCGCTCAAAGCGCCCCGACGGGCGCAATACCGTCGCTGTCCTCGAGGATGGCACGATTCGGATTTTTGATATTGATACGGGTGATGTTCTGCACGAGCACGCGCTCGACTGGTAACACGATATGGATCAACTGGTAAAAGCGACGGCAGCGGATGGACAACTCCGCGTATTTGCAGCGGTGACGACGGATGTGGTCGCTGAGGCGATGCAGCGGCACGACTGCTGGCCCGTTGCGGCGGCAGCGCTCGGGCGCACGATGACGGGGGCACTCCTCTTCGCCGCGAATCTCAAGAACAAGGAATCCGTCACGATCAAATTCAAAGGAGACGGCGCTCTCGGCACGGTGACGGCAGACGCGACGGCGGAGGGCTCGGTGCGCGGTTGTGTCGATCATCCGCATGTGCATCTGCCGCTGAATGCGTACGGAAAGATTGATGTCGGCGGCGGCATTGGGCAGGGCATCCTCTCCGTCACACGCTTCACGGGGCTGAAAGAGCCCATAACGGGAAGCGTCAATATCGTCAGCGGAGAGATCGCCGACGATCTCATCCACTACCTCTACACGTCGGAGCAGACGCCGTCCTCGATCGGGCTCGGTGTCCTCGTCAGCCCCGAGCTGCAGTGCCTCGGCGCGGGCGGCTTCTTCGTCCAGCCGCTGCCGGGGGCATCGGATGCGGTGATTGACCGCCTTGAGGAGAACCTCAAGGGGATTTCCTCCGTCTCCCACATGGTGGAGGGCGGTCTGGATGCGGAGGGCATCATCCGCAGCGTCCTCGGCGGATTTGACGATGTGAAGATCCTTTCTCATACCGATCTTGCCTTTCGCTGCAACTGCTCGAAGAACTACATCACCGATCGACTGCTGACGCTTGGTGAGGCGGATCTGCGTGCGCTCCGCGACGACGGGACAGCGGAGGTGAAATGTCACTTCTGCGGTGCAGTCTATACCTTCGATCAGGAAGAACTTGATGCCATGTATAACGTCGCGCAGAAGATGCGTGCGATGCGTACAGGACATGAAAAATGAAGGGGCACGGGCGCATCCTGCGTGAGGTGGAGCGGACACTGGCGGGGATTCCTGCCGTCATCCGCTACAAGAACATCAAGAACCTCTACCTCCGTATCAGTGGAGATGGCAGCCGCATCGAACTGAGCGTGCCGCGCCGCACGCTGATGTGCGATATGGAGGACTTCGTCAGGCGTAGGCGTGCGTGGATTGAGGCACGTCTGCGTTCCATGCGTGAAAAAAAGCCCCCGTCGCTCTATGCGGCGGGGGATATTGTGCATCTCTGGGGCAGCGCTTGTCATATTGTCGATGCTCCGTTGGTGCACGGGAAGGCGTACGCCGAATCGGTCGGCGGGATGATTGTGCTCCACGCAGCTGTGGACGCGGATGCAGGAATGCGCCGCGCGGCAGTCGATGCACTCTGCCGCCGTGAACTCACTGCGGCGATTGAACGGGAAGCACCCGCCTGTGAGATGGTCGTCGGTAAACGCGCCGCCCACTGGCGCATCCGCGCGATGAAGACGCGCTGGGGCAGCTGCAACGTGCGGACGGCTTACATCACGCTCAATCTTCAGCTGGCGCAGTATGACGTGCGCGCCCTGCGCTATGTCATGATGCACGAACTCACGCATCTATGGGTGCGCGGGCACAACGCGCAGTTCTATGCCCGCATGGATCGTTATTTCCCCGACTGGCGTGAGATAAGAAAAATGTTGAACACCTCGGTACGGGAAAACAGCGAGATACAATAAACGGGGCTGTTGCATGAAGTTGAACTTCGTACAGCAGACCCGTCTTTGTGTCCCTTCCACCGCTTGCGCGGTCCCCCTTATTTCGCCGCGCCGATCTTCTCTGCTTCCTCCGAGACGATCAGGCGTCCCGTGTGCACGTCATAGATGTAGCCGTGGATCGTGATGGATGCGGGGACGAGCGGATGCGTGCGCAGGCGGCGCACATCGCGGACGAGATTCTCCTCGAGCTCTCCTGCAATCGGCATAAAGTCGATATAGTGCGCCTCGACGGCATCCCCGCCGTGCGCGGCAGCATCCTCCTCAAAGCGCGCGCATACCGCCTCGTTGGTCAGACCCTGCATCCCGCAGTGCGTATGCTGGATCACGAACCACTCGTTCGTGCCGAGCATCTTGTAGGAGATCAGCAGCGAGCGAATCACATCGTCCGATACGCGTCCGCCCGCGTTGCGGATCACGTGTGCATCGCCCTCCGTGATCCCTGCAAATTTTGCTGGGTCGAGACGGCAGTCCATGCACGTAACGACGGCAAACCGCCGCGTCGGATCGTGTGAGAGCCCTCCTTTGTCACCGAATGTGGCGGCGTAGCGCTCATTTGCTGCATGGATTTCTGTGACATTTGTTCCCATTGGCGAACCCCTTCTCTCTCCGATATCACTGCAATTTCTTATAAAAAAACCGCCCGCATCAAGGAAACACAGATAAACTTAGCACGCCAATCCGGCACACCTCATCTTATCAGCGATTTCTTAAACAGACGGATTTTTCTATGCGCGTATTCGCTCAAACGGCACGCTCGACGCTGCCGGAACGCAGGCAGCGCGTGCATACATTGACACGCTTGACCTCACCCTTGACCAGGGCGCGGACGCGCTGAATGTTCGGCTTCCACTTACGCTTCGTCTTTACATGGGAGTGGCTCACATTGTTGCCGCTCATCATCCCTTTGCCGCAGACCTCGCATACACTTGCCATTGTTACACCTCCTCAACGTGGGCTTCACTCAAGCCGCACGCAAACACCGTGTCATTATACTATGATTCTCTCCGTTAAGCAAGGTGTCATAGAAAAAATTCTAAGAGATTCTTGATCGAATGAACTCTGCCCCAAATAAGACAGATTTTTCATAATTATCACACTGAACTATAAAGAGATAGAATAATTTTATCAATGAAAGAGGGAAAACATTCAAGTATTTCTTGAAATTTTACAAAAATGTAGTATGATAAATAGGAAGGAAAAATGTATCTTACGGGGTGTGGTTATCGTTTCGCAGAGCTGTAAGGGTGCAGCTCGGGAAAGAGGGGGATACAGATGATTACATTGCTGGGAAAGACGCGGCAAATCAATCGTCTGCTCCAACGTTCGGAAAGCGTTGAGTATGACGGGATTTCGCGCGTACTGAGTAACGTCCTTGAGGCAAACGTTTATATCACCGACGAAGGCGGTCGCATCTGCGGCTATGCGTTCTATGATGATAGTGACGACCTCATGACGAATGAGGCGATTGAGCTGGGACAGTTCCCGCGCAAATTCGTGGACTGGCTCAACCGCCTTGAGGAGACGCGTTCTAACATCCGTGTGGGAACGGATGGCGCGTCCTTCGAGAAAGAGATGGCAGAGCTGTTCCATGAACAGAACATTGTCGTGACGCCGATCTACGGACCGCGCCGCCGTCTCGGAACACTCGTTGTGTCGAATGCCAAGAAGGAGTTCGGGGATCCCGATCTTCTGCTCAGCGAGTACGGTGCGACCGTCGTCGGCATGGAGATGCTGCGCGACACGGCACAGAAGAACGAGGTCGAGGCACGTCAGCGTGAGGCGGTACGGATCGCCGTCGAGACACTCTCGTACTCCGAGCGCAAGGCGGCACATGCGATTCTGCAGGAGCTCGCGAGCCAGGGGAAGTTCGAGGGAAGACTCATCGCATCGCGGATCGCCGACGAGGCGAAGATCACGCGCTCGGTCATTGTCAATGCACTCCGCAAGTTCGAGTCCGCCGGCGTCATCGAGTCGAAGTCACTCGGCATGAAGGGCACCTTTGTACGCGTCACGAACTCGTATCTCATGGAGAAACTGCCGGAACTCGAGGAGTACGCCGCTGATGTCCAGTGGGCGAATCTCGGCAGCGGGATGACGCTCTGAGATCGGATTTTATATTGTATGTAGATTGTAAGGAATCGCTGATAAAATGAGGTCTGTCAGATTGGTGTAGATTTTTTGTCCTATCAAGGAGACAAACCAGACGCATAGCTGAAGCTATGTGGAGGATTTGTCGACGAAGAGAGGGCGAAAAAGATGCGCCAAGATGACAGGACTGAATTTATCAGTGCTTCCGTAAATAAAATTTGTTGACAAGTGGGGTAAAATCCCATATAATGGCGTTCGTGAATGTGCGGCGGATGGTCTGCAAGGATCATCCGCCGCACAGCGCGGATACGGCGCGTTGGTCAAGTGGTTAAGACACCGCCCTTTCACGGCGGCTTCACGGGTTCGAATCCCGTACGCGTCACCAGGAACGGCCCGGTAGTTTAGTTGGTTAGAATGCCGCCCTGTCACGGCGGAGGTCAGGGGTTCAAGTCCCCTTCGGGTCGCCATTTTTCCTTTTGCCTCGGTAGCTCAGTTGGTAGAGCAGGGGACTGAAAATCCCCGTGTCAGTGGTTCGATTCCGCTCTGAGGCACCACCTTGTAGCTGAGTCTCCGGTGCATCGTGTACGCACTGGGGATTTTTTGTTGGACTTTCTCTGTCTTAAAGGAGCGCATGCCCGTGGAGCACTTTACGCAGATATTTCTCTCATTCATCGCCTCATGGGGCTATGTTGCTGTCGCCGTCCTCATGGCGGCAGAGAATGCGTGCATCCCCATCCCGAGCGAGTTGATCCTCGGATTCGCGGGCTACCTCATCTTCGCGGGACACATGTCGTTCGAGGGCGCACTCCTTGCGGGCATGGTCGGCGGGCTCCTCGGCTCGTTCTTTGCCTACGAGGTCGGCGCGCGCGGCGGACGCCCCTTTGTGGACAAATATGGGAAATACTTCCTCATCAAGCAGTCACACGTCAACGTCGCACAGGATTGGTTCGACCGCTATGGGCTCAAGGCGGTGTTCTTCAGCCGCATGCTGCCCGTCGTGCGCACCTTCATCTCGCTGCCGGCAGGATTTGCCCGCGTCGACCCGAAGCGCTTCTTCCTCTATACGATTGCGGGCTCACTCCCGTGGACGGCGGCGATCCTCTACGCTGGCATGATGCTCGGTGAGAGCTGGACCGATCTCATGGAATACGGACACGAAGCGAGTATGATCTTCGTCGTTGTCGCCGTTATTGTGATTGCCGTCCTCTACCTGCGCTGGCGTAGAAAGAAGAATAGAAAATAAAAATGGCTTGTTGCGCGAAACTGCAAATTTCGTACAACACGCCTTTTTTATTCTATGTATCTGCTTCCTTGGGCGCCGGTGCTGTCTGAAAGAGCGAGACGCAGAGCCCAATGAGTGCGCCGACGGCGGCGGGGCAGACCCACCCCATCATGATCCCGTAGAGGGGGATGGTTTGGCGCAGCAGTTCATGCAGTGCCGGCGGGCACAGCCCCGCGGCGTGCAGTCCGTCAATCAGCGAGAACACGAGCGTGAGGGAGATCGCTCCCTGATAGATGCTCTTGCGCCAGCCGATGAAATAATCAAAGAGTGAGAGAATCACAAAGACGATGACGAGCGGATAGATTGTGACGAGGAAGGGCACGGCAAGCGTAATGATCTGTGTCAGCCCGATGTTCGATGCGGCAAAGCTGAACAGAATGGAGAGCAGCAGAAGACGCTCGTACGAAATGCGGCCCTTCAAGAGCTTGTTGAAGAACAGTGCAGCACTCGACGTGATACCGCAGCACGTCGTCAGACACGCCAGCCCGATGATGACGGCGAGCAGCAGATTGCCCGATGCGCCGAAGAAAATCCCGACGGCACCCGCGAGGATCTGCCCGCCGTTCTCTGACTGCCCCAGTACTGAGGCACTTGTCGCACCGATGTAGGCGAGCGATCCGTAGACCGCCGTCATGAGCGTCACCGTGATTAGCCCCGAGATCAGGCATGCCGAGCCGATGGCATGGCGATCTGTGATCCCGCGCATCTGAATCGCATTCGTCACGAGTGCACCGATGGCGATCGAGGCAAGTAGATCCATCGTCTGATAGCCATCCTGAAATCCCTGTGCGAACGGTGCCTCTAGGTAGACGCCTGTCGGCGCAAGGATGTTCCCCAGCGGCGCATGAAACGCCTGCGCAAAGAGGATAAAGAGCACAACGAGCAGGGCTGGTGTCAGCATCTTGCCCACACGGTCGATGATCTTGTTCGGGTTCAACGAGAGATAGTAGGATGCGGCAAAGAAAATCGCCGTGTAGATCAGCTGCCCTACCGCAAAATTCTCCTCCGTGAGGAACGGGCGGATCCCGATCTCAAACGAGACTGCGCCGGTGCGTGGCATCGCAAAGAGCGGACCGATGATGAGATAGAGCAGGATGAGCAGTACCGTCGCAAAGCGCGGCCATGTCTTTTCGCGCAGCAGCGGCGTATATTCCCCGCCCGTCAGTGCGATCGCCGTGATGCCAAGCAGCGGCAGACCGACGCCCGTCGCCATAAATCCGATCATCGCAAGCAGCGTATGCTCACCCGCCGCCTGTCCCAACGCAGGTGGAAAGATCAAATTTCCCGCGCCGAAGTAGATGGAGAACATCATAAATCCGAGCGTCAGAAGATCCTTTTTGTTTAACTTATTTATGATTGATCCCTCCGAATCATATCCAAAAATTTCGATAAAATAGTTCAATTTGCATTATTGCAGAATTGGGGCGGTATGTCAAGAAAGCATCGACGCCATTTCATGGGATGTGCCGTGAATAATTCTATCTCTTTATCCCTTCATTTTATCCGTGATTCCTTTACTAATCGGAGAATATATAGTATGATACAACTGATAACAGCGGTAATCTGATTTGTGGCTCTGTCACGGAGAAAATAGGTTTCGGTCAGAAACGTTGTGATGTAAAACAGGTGTAAGGGGGATGTTTTTGTCCCGTATGGTGAAAGGCAGGAGTAGGCAGTATGAAATTCTATTGCGAAATTACGAGCATCGGTGAGGAATCCCTTCTTTTCCTGGATGATCCGAATGCCAACTTCATCATCATCTTTAACAATAATGCACCTGAGGAGCTGGCAGAGTTCTCCGTGCTGCACACGCCTGCGAACTACAACGCGGATCCCGTTGTCGGCGATACGCTGATTATCGGCGATAAGGCATTCACAATCACGGCGATCGGTGATGAGGCACTGCACACGCTGCGGGAGCTCGGACACTGCACGCTTTCGTTCAAGGGCGGCGATACACCCGAGCGCCCCGGCTGCATCATGCTGCAAGGCGATGCTCCTCTCGTCAAGGACGACATCAAGATGGGCGTGACGATCGAAATCCACTAACCGATGCGTCCAAGGGAGTCGCCGCAGATGCGGCGGCTTCCTTTTTATTTACGTCGGATGCCCGCCCCACAGAGCGCATGATTTGCGTGCGGTTGGCGGATATCGCCGGTGCGGGGGCGTCAAATGATTTCAAAAAACATATTCCTATGGTACAATGCAGGGGATTGAAATGTAATGGGGGCATATCTGCATGAACGATGAGAAAAATCTTGCGTGGCCGGTCTATCTCGTCCTGCTCGCGGTGGTCTCGTTTCAGATCTTTTACGGCATCGGCGGATTGGCTTTGCTCGATCCCGATGAGCCAGTCTATGCGGAGACGGCGAAGGAGATGATCCGCTTCGGCGACTATCTTTCGCCGCGTATCTACAATGAGTTCTGGTACGACAAGCCGCCCATCTTCTACTGGCTGGTCGTGGCGTCGCTCAAGCTGTTCGGCGGATTCAGCGAACTTGCGGCACGTCTGCCGGCATCGTTTATGGCGATTGGTTCCGTTCTTCTGACCGCACTGGCGTCGGCGCGTATTTTCGGTGCACGTACGGGATTCTGGGCGGGCATGATCACGGGGACGAGCGTCTTTCTCATGTACATGGGAAAGGCGTCCGTCACGGATACGACGCTGCTCTTCTTCATGACGGCGGCACTCTTCCTGTTCATTCATCGGCAGTACTGGCTGATGTACCTTTGCTGCGGACTTGCTGTCATGACGAAGGGGCCGATCGGCATTGTCTTCCCCGGCGGCATTATCTTTTTCTACCTGCTGCTTACGCGTCAGCTGGAGCTTTTGCTCCGCATGCATGTTCTGCGCGGCGTGCTGCTTGCCGCGCTCGTCGGCATGCCTTGGTACGTCTATATGTATACGGTACATGGGATGCCGTTCATCCACGACTTTATCGGCTTTCACAACATTAGCCGCTTTGCGCATCCGCTGCATCCTGTGCGCGACCACTGGTATTTCTATATCCCCGTCGTACTGCTTGGATTTTTCCCGTGGACGGGGCTGCTCATTCAGTCGGTCAAGAACGCCTATCGTCACAGCTTCGGTGAGGAGGCGGAGCAGCTGGCGTTCTTCCAAGTCTGGTGGATCTTCGTCTTTGTCTTTTTCTCTTTTGCCCAGACCAAGCAGGTCTCCTATATGCTGCTCCTCGTACCGCCGCTTGCGACCATCATCGGCTGGAACCTCGCGCAGATGCTCGACGACTGGCGACAGACGCATTTTGGCTGGGCAGGCGGAAGTGCCGTTCTCTTTCTCGTGATGGGGATTGGGTGGCTGCTCGCGGGAGACGGGCTTCCACAGCTCGCTGAGGGCGGACTTTGGCTGGGGACGCTGACACTCATCTTCGGGGCGGCGATCATCTACCATATCACTGCTTCGCATCGCCTCATGCTTGCTGCATGGCTGCACGTCATCATGGCCGTGGTGACGATGGTCATCGGCTTCGGCGTCATGATGCCTGCTGTTGAGGGGGAGTTCAGCGTCAAGCAGGTTGCACGCGACTACGCAGCGCAGTATCATCCTATGGCCGAGGAGGAGGGGCGCGTCCTCTACATCGACAAGCAGCTGCGCCCCGGAGTGATGCTCTATACGGATATCCCGGGACTTGAGGCGGATGTCAATCAGCCGGAGGAGCTCACTGCAATACGGGACGATCCACGCCCAAAGTACATCATCATTCGTGACTTTATGTACCAACGCAAGATCAAGGAACTCGGTGCGGAGCGCTGGCAGCTCGTGGAGGAAAAGGATGGACTCTGCATCTTCCGCGACGATGGACCATAATTTTCAAAAAAACTTTTGGATCAAAGAAGGAGAATTCTATTTTGTGGAGAATTATTATTTGTGAAAGATGAAATAGATCATATCTATGGCATCTGATACTCCACATTTATTACTTTGCTGTGTATTTTATTTAGGAGGATATTTATGTCAGTATTTTATCTTGCGGGGAAATCCCATCTTGTTGAGGTCTACGGCGACGAGGCACTCGATCTTTCGTGCTGCGGCAATCCGCTGAAGGAACTGAAGCCGAACACGGTCGATGCGGCGCAGGAGAAGCACGTTCCTGTGCCGACCTACGATGCGGCAAAGCATGAGGTGTCGGTCAGCGTCGGCTCGGTGGCACATCCGATGACGGAGGAGCATCTCATCAACTGGGTTATGCTCGTCACGAAGCGCGGCACGCAGCGCGTCGATCTCACGGCAGTGGATGCACCGACCGTTACGTTCCGCCTCGCTGACGGCGATGCGCCGGTCAAGGTGCTTGCCTACTGCAATCTCCACGGACTCTGGCAGGCAGAGATCTGAGCTTTAGTTTATCCGTAATTCTTTGAACATGGACAGCCGCTGCACGTTTGTGTGGCGGCTGTTTTAGGAAGCGCTGATAAAACAGTCCCTTGGATTGTGCAAATGAAAAATCAGTCGCAATTCTCTCTGTACTCATGTATAATAAAATTATCGCATGAGCGATGCAGAAGAATGGCGACAGGGGGCGATGGTATGCGCTGGGCACAGGTGAGTGTTGTGACGACGCATGAGGGCGCAGATCTGATCGGGAATATTCTGATGGAGCTGGGCGCTGCGGGGACGGAGATCGATGATCCGTCTCTCGTGAATACGTACATTGATGCAGGGCTGTGGGACTATACCGATCTGCCGCGTGCCGAGGACACGGAAACTGTGACGGTGCGCGCCTATCTGCCTGAGGATGAGCGGCTCGAGAGCAGTCTCCTCACCCTCACGGAGCGCATTGAGGGGCTGCGTCGTGCCGATGCTCCGATCGGGGCAGGGACCGTTTCCCATGTCTTTGTCGCGGATGAGGATTGGGCAGAGACGTGGAAGGCGTATATCCACACCGAGAAGATCGGGCAGCGCATCGTTGTACGCCCGACATGGGAGGAGTATACGCCGTCGGGGGATGAGATCGTCATCGATCTCGACCCCGGGGCGGCATTCGGAACGGGGGCACATGCGACGACAGCGATGTGTCTGCGCTGGCTTGAGCACGTTGTCTGCCCCGGGATGCGCGTCTATGACGTGGGCTGCGGCTCGGGCATTCTCGCGATTGCAGCGTCGAAACTCGGCGCGGGCGAGGTGATCGCCATGGACTACGACCCCGTTGCGGTCTCCGTCACCGAGGAAAACATCGAACAGAACAACGTCACGAACGTCGTCGCTCTGCAGAGCGATCTTCTCACCGTATGTCGTGGAATGCCGCCGGCCGAGTTGATCACGGCGAACATCATCGCGGATATCATTATCCGTCTGTTTGACCAGCTGGATCAGCATCTGGCACGGGGCGGTGTCCTGCTCGCCTCGGGCATCATTGATGACCGCATCGACGAGGTGGAGCGGGCGGCAAAGGAGCACGGCTTTACCGTGCTCGATATGACCTGTGAAAAGGAGTGGGCGGCGATGATCATCCGCCGTACAGCGGATCTCGAAGAGGTATGAGACAGGTATTTTATCCCGGCGTACGAGCGGAGACAATTGCCATTACGGGGGGGGACGCCCATCATCTCGCCCATGTCATGCGCGCTCAAATCGGCGACGTGATCACGGTTGTCGATGCGGCAGGACAGGCAGCGGAGATGGCGGTCACGGCACTCACGCGTGATGCCGTACACCTCCGTATGCAGCGTGTATTGCCTGCGGAGACAGAGGGCAGAGAGGTCGTCCTCGTGCAGGCACTCCTCAAAGGAGAGAAGATGGACTTCGTCGTCCAAAAGGCGGCGGAATTGGGCACCGCATGCGTGTGCCCCATCGTGACGGAGCACGTCGTTGTGCGCTATGACGCGAAAAAGGCGGCGGCAAAAGCGGCACGTTGGCAAAAGATCGCCGATGAGGCGGCAAAGCAGTGCGGACGCAGGATGTTGATGAGAGTGGCGCCGATCGTCTCACTCACGGAGCTGCTGCGGGATCCGGCGTACATCGGTGCCGCGGATACAGCGACGGTCTTCTGCTATGAGCAGGAGGAGCGGCAGTCGATGCGCACGGTACTGTGCGGCACAGAGGCGCGGCGCGTGACGCTTATCGTCGGTGCGGAGGGGGGCTTTTCCCCTGCTGAGGCGGCGGCGGTTACGGCGGCTGGCGGGCAGTCCGTCTCACTGGGACACCGCATTTTGCGCGCAGAGACGGCATCGCTCACGGCACTCGCCGTGACACAGTATGAACTTGGAAATCTTGATGTATAGAGGAACAATAATGAAGAAGTATACAATATGTCTGGCTTCACTCGTCGCGCTCAGCGTATTTGCGGGCTGCGGCAGCAGCAGTGCAGCCGATGAGGGGCGTGCAGCAAGCGCACAGACGCAGGAGACGCAGAATGCAGGACACGGGCTCGTGGGGGAAGCGGCACCGAAGTTTTCCGTAAAGGCCCTCACGGGGGAGGACGTCTCTGTTGAGGCGAAGGGCAAGCCCTACATCATCAATTTCTGGGCGACGTGGTGCCCGCCTTGTCAGGCGGAGATCCCGGATCTCGCGGCGTTCTATGCGGCGCATCGCGAGACGGTGGATTTTTACGCCGTCAATTTGCAGGAGGAGGCACCTGCGGTTCAGAAGTTTTTGACGGAGCGGCAGGCGGAGCTGCCCGTTGTGCTGGATGCAAAGGGGAAGGCGTCGACGCTCTACGGCGTGCGTGCCATCCCGACGACGGTCGTCGTCAATGCAGAGGGAACCGTGATCTACCGTAAGACGGGCGGTGTGACGAAGGCGGAGCTGGAAGATGTCATCAACAAACACTGAGAGCCTTGTCGTTGGAGGGCACGGCGCATGGAACTGACCCTCTTCGGCGGTGCATTCCTCGCGGGCGTGCTTTCCTTTCTCTCTCCCTGCGTCCTGCCACTTCTGCCGACCTTTTCCCTGATTTTAGCGAAGAACAGCCAACAGGACGGGCGGGAGGCACAGCGTCTTTACGTCAATACAGCGGCATTTCTGGCAGGGTTTACCGTCGTCTTTGTCCTGCTTGGGGCGACGGCATCGCTGCTCGGCGCGTGGCTTTTCTCCTATCAGGAGATCCTGCGGCAGGGCGCGGCACTGCTCGTCATACTCATGGGACTTTTCATGACGGGGTGGCTCCGCATCCCGCTCCTTCTGCGCGAGTATCGCCCCTTTCAGCGGCGCGGCTTTGACGGCATCGGCGGGGCATTCCTCCTCGGCTGCGGCTTTACGCTCGGCTGGACGCCATGCACAGGACCTGTGCTTGCGACGATCCTGCTCTATGCAGGCAGCGCAGCGACCGTCGGGGCGGGGGCACTGTTGCTCCTCGTTTACAGCATGGGCTTTGCCGTACCGTTTTTCCTCCTCGCTGTGATTTGGCGGCGCCATATCATGAAGCTGCGCGGCTTCTATCAATATCTGCCGCGCATTCAGCAGGCGGCGGGCGTCGTGCTCATCCTCCTCGGCATTCTGCTCTGGGCGGATGGACTCAGCTATCTCGTTCGGATTTTGTCTTAGGAAATCGCTGATTTTATCCATGTTGTTTGAACCAACGGTCTTCCTTCAATATGAAGGGAGACCGTTTTCTCATTGAAGTTTAAGACAGTGTGTGGTATGGTATAGACAGTGTATCCATGGAGGTAGATATGAAAACATACGGAAGAAATGCCGCAGGATTTTCCATGCGGGAAATTGTCTTTACGGGGCTGATGACAGCTCTTGTCTTTGTGGCGACCTATGTGCCGCATATACCGATTCCGCTCGGCTACGCGCATCTCGGCGATGCCGTGATCTTCCTGCTCGCCGTGCTTGCGCCGCGCCGCAGCGTCCTTTTCGCCGCGTGCCTTGGCTCGGCGATGGCGGATATTTTCGGTGGCTTTGCACTGTGGGCAGGGCCGACCATCCTCATCAAGCTCATCATGGCGGAGATTGTCTGCCGCTTGGGGCGGAGCAATGCTGCTCCGGCGGGACGCGCGCGGTGCGCGGCGGCGTTTCTCCTCGCAAGCCTTTGGATGGCGGCAGGCTATACCCTCGCGGGAGCCGTCCTCTACGACGGCATGGCGGCGGCACTTGCCTCCACGCCGGGGCTCATTGCCGAGGGCATCGCGAACAGCATCCTTGCACTCCTTCTGGTGCCTGCCCTTCGGGAGCATATTCCGCGGTGGTGACAGCGGAATATTTGTGAAGACGAGTGCTGAGTGTCATGCTGTTTTGAGGAGGAGACAACGCCTTGCTTGAAAAGATTTCGCTTCCGATGCCGCAGCTCCCGACACCTGTTTGTGCGATCCGGCGCGAAAACGGGAAAACTGTGTTGACGGCAGGAACACGGTCTCAGCTTTTGGATGGAACGATTGCATCAGAATGCGATGACGTACATATTC
>JABZYJ010000150.1 GCA_015265235.1 Selenomonas sp.
GCGATACTCGGCGTTCCATTCATTGAGCTTCGCGAGCAACTCCGCGCGGTTCCCGTTTTCCTCGAGATAGGCGATGTCATAAATCTTGATCTTGATGAATCCGTCCGCGTGATTGTACTCGCGCACGGCGATGACGACGGTGACGGGCTCATCATTCTCGAGCTCGTTGCGCATATAGAAGTAGGCTTCCTTGCGCGTCTCGTCGCTTTCCTCGTTCTCCTCATAACTCCATTCACGGCGATCGAGCTCGGCCTTGATGGCACTGCGAATGCCCATGTCGACCGGCTCACCGCCTTTAAATCCATCAAAGAGTCCCATTGTCCCCTCCATATTCACCCTCTGCTGAGGGCATCGTCCCCATATACGTAGAAATTGCGGATAAGATGTGCAGCAAACGATGCTGAGATCACCCGTAATTCCCAATGATGCCGGAGCAATAAAGCCAATATGCATTCGCATATCGATCGCCGCGGTACCGCGTACATCGAAGTGACACGGCTATGTGTCCGCGCCTCCCCAAACACTCCAGATCTGCGATGAGAACTTGACGTTTTTGCGTGATTTCCTCCCCTTTTGCTACTACTGCATCGGCACGGCGGAACGATGCCCCCCTGCATCTGTTCCGCCAAAATAAATCGCTATGCCGGCACTGCAGCAGTCCGGGGACGAGATGTGCACACCCCCATGTGCACTGCTCATCCCTGCACTGCCGCAGCTCGCTCCGCCGTGAGAAGCAGAGCTCCGGCCGATACGTGTCCTGTGCTATGCCCCCTCTGCCACGCCCGCGCGCAGCTCGCTCAGCCCCCAGGCGAAGAATGCGTCCATCCCGACAAAGGCAAAGCCATTGTCCGTCACCGCCTCGCCGAACTCCTCCATCGTACCGATGGCGAAGGAGCCGGCATGGCGTCCCGGCGCACGCTTCGGCAGATCGCCTCGCACTCCGCGCTCGAAGAATTCCTCCGTGTCGAGGTTGACGGCGGCGAGCTCCTTCAGGAAGTTGCGCGCCATCTTCATCTTGCCGAGGCGGTAGAAGAGCATCGCGAGGGGCAGGTACATCATCGCCACGCCCTCCTCGTAGCGCTGATACAGCTCAATCGCTGCATCGCCCTCCTCCATCGCGGCGTAGATGAACATGAGCTGGTAGCGGCGCCCGAGTCCATCGTGCTCCGAGAGCCGCAGCATCTCCTTGCACTCCTTCGCCGCAAGGCGGAACTTGCGTGCCGCGAGCAGCGACTCCAGATAGGAGAGGCGGAGGAACATATAGGGCTTTGTCTGGGGCATCGACCAGAACTTGCCGATGTTCTCCTCGGCAAAGAGCCCCTCCTCCGCAAGGCGCGCCGTTGCCTTGCGCGTCAGATCTTCGTAGTGGTGGACGCGGTCATCGGCATTCTGTGCCAGATACTCGACGCGCATACACGCCGCCGTGATGTTCTCCGGCTCGATGCGCAGGACGCGCTTGATGATGCGGTAGCGCTCCTCGCCCGACGCCTTGCGTGCGCGTGCAATCAGCTCATCCGGCGTGAGCGTATTCATCTCACGCGGCAGATTGGGGTTCTCACGCAGACGCTGGCTGAGCTCAGAGACGATCTCCGTCATGCGTTCCACGCTGACCTTTCCGCCCTCGGCCTTCACCATGCGATTCAGTTCGTGCTGCATCCATTCCTTGTCTGTCATGCGCGTCACATCCTCCTCCTAGTAGTTTCATCCCTATTATACTTTGTTTTTTATAAAAAAGCTAGAGAATCCCAAATAAAAAGAAGCGTCCTCCCTTGACATCAGCGGGACGCTCCATCTTTTATTGTTTTATCGTGCTTTATGGATTCTTGGCGGCTTTTTTCTGTTCTTTCGCCGCCTTTGCCTGTTGTTCCGCCAGTATTTTGCGGTCAGCGTCGCTCAGTATCCCCTTCGAGCGGCGGATCAGTTCCTCCTGATGAGCCGCGGCGTAGGAAATAATTGCATTAAAAAATTTTTTCTCCACGTCCTTATCCGAGAGGGAGGCGAGGGTAAACTCCTTCGCGTTCTCCTCGCGCGAGATCGTCCCCCACGCGCTGTCCAGATCCTCATGCGCCGTCACGCGCACCGTGCCCGCACGCAGGTCGATCAGGAGATACTCCGCCGCACCCGAGAGATCACCGTACCCCTCAAGTGGGAGCATCCGCCAACGGCGTTTTGAGACGACATCCTGAATCTGGATATTATCGTAGACGCGCAGCGTCGGCACGAGGATCTTCGTGAGGTCGATGTAGCCGTGCACATCGGCGGCGTACTGGATGTACTCCTTGTTGAAGTAGTAGCCCTGCCGCGCTGTGGACTGCACCCATTCGTAGATGTGTTTTGGAATCGCCTCCGCCGCATCGGCAGGACGGACGCCCATGAGCAGGACGGCACAGGCGGCCAGCACTGCACCCCATCGTTTCTGCAAATCGATCGCTCCCATCGTATTGTTCTATCAACGAATACTATGGTAGTACCAAAAGCTGAATTTTCGCTGAACATTCCGAAGGCGCGACATTTCGTCGCTCTTCAGTCCTCCGCGTTGTCAAGGCTGTCCAGCTCGTACGGCGTACCCTGATAGACGTAGTAGTTCAGCCAGTTCGCAAAGAGCAGATGTGCGACGCTGCGCCAGCGCACAACGGGCGGACGGCTCGGGTCGTCGTTGGGATAGTAGTTCAGTGGGATGTCGGGGTTCATCCCCGCCGCGTGGTCGCGGTCATACTCCGCCTTCAGTGTCAGCGGATCGTACTCGGCATGCCCCGTGATGAAGAACTGCCGCCGCCGCAGATTTGCGATGATGTATACGCCCGCATCTCCCTCGGCGAGAACGGTCAGCTCGGGCACGGCATCGACGTCGGCACGACGCGTCTCCGTATGGCGCGAGTGCGGCACGTAGAAAATATCGTCAAAGCCGCGCAGGAGGCTCTCGTGCTGCACACAGCGATGGTGCTCATAGACGCCGAAGATCTTCTTCTCCGTCCAGTGCTTCGGGATGCCGTAGTGATAGTAGAGTCCCGCCTGCGCGCCCCAGCAGATGTGGAACGTCGAGAAGGCGTGCTTCTTGCTCCACTGCATGATCTCTGCGACCTCGTCCCAGTAGGCGACCTCCTCAAAGGCATACTGCTCGACCGGCGCACCCGTGATGATGAAGCCGTCGTACTTTTTATGGCGCACCTCGGCAAACGTCCCATAGAACTCCGAGAGATAGGCACGTGACGTATGCGTCGGGACGTATGACTCCGTATAGATGAAGTCCGCCTCCACCTGCAGCGGCGTATTGCCGAGGAGGCGCAGGAGCTGCGTCTCCGTCACCTCCTTGATCGGCATGAGGTTCAGGATGAGCAGCCGCAGCGGACGGATGTCCTGACTGTACGCGCGCGCCGCGTTCATGACGAAGATGTTCTCCCCCTCGAGAACATTTGCGGCGGGCAAATTGTTGGGTATTTTAATCGGCATATTTTTCCCTTCCCATGGACATTAGCGAACCTGATAGCGCGTGACCCACGTGCTGTAGCCGTCGGCAAAGGCACGCAGGCGGACGAGCCCACGCTCCTCAGGTGCGTCACGATTGATCATGCGGTACGCCCCCTCATAGCCGTCGTCGAGTGCCTGCCAGCCCCCCTGCGGTGACCAGTAGCGTCCCGTGACGATGCGCTCCGTGCCCTGCGGCAGGTTGACCGCGCGCTTGTCGAACTTGATCTCCATCGCTTTGCCGTCGGCACCACGCACCTCCGTCCATGCCCAGAAGACGAGATTGTCCCCCATGCGGCGCATGGTCGAGGTATCTGCCGTCACCTGCGTTTTGACCCCGGATGTTTCATCCGACCAGAGCAGTATCCAGCGGTTATCTGCACGCAGGCGCTGCATCTCTCCCTGATGGAACACCGTGTCGATGATGGCAGCATAGAACTCCTCATCGAACTGCTGGGAGTTCATCTCCTTTTCCTTGCCCTCGCCCTTCGACCAGAGCACCTTGCCGGCGCTGTCGTAGAACGTCTCGCCGAGGTACTGCAGCGTGCGGCTCTGCGGCACAACGCGCACCTGCGCAACGGAGTACGAGAGCTGCGCGGGATTGGAGATAACGTGGTCGATCTTGTAGTTGCGGATGGTCTCCTCCGCGCCCTCATAGCTGAACGAGGTCTTGATCTCCGCCTCGATCTCCGTCGCCACCGCCCTGCCGTCGCTCGTCGTCACGCTCTGGGCGGTGCGGACGGAGGCGGGCGCATAGTATTTCGAGTACTTGTCGTTCGAGCTCAGCCAGACCCACGTCTGCCCCTCGTCGGCAAGCACCGCAGGGCAGAACATGAGCAGGGAAAGGAGGAGCGTCGCCGCCCCCAGCCAAAACGATCTCACTGCATTCATCCGTTGCTCTCCTCTCTTGTGGAAGCACTGATAAATTCAGCCGCGCCATCTTAACGCATCTTTTTTGCCCGCACTTCGGCGGAAAATCCTCCACAGAGCACCACTCTGCGTCCGGTTTTCCA
>JABZYJ010000151.1 GCA_015265235.1 Selenomonas sp.
CATCGCACCCTTGCCGCAGCCCTCGAAGAAGCGGATGTGCTCGGCGAGGACTTCGTTATAGACCTTCTCGTTGATGTCCTTGAAATGGATGTAGTCGAGCCGGTCCGCGTATTTGCGCAGCCACTCCACCGGATCCATACCGGAGTAACGCAGATGTCCCGTGTCGAGGCAAAGTCCCGCGACCTCGTCGGGGATGTCCTCTGCCAGACGGTCGATCTCGTCCGCGAACTCGATGTAGCCGCCCGCGTGTGGATGGATGACGGCGCGTACGCCCCACTTCGACGCCTTCTCTGCAATCGCGCGGATGTGCTCCATCATGCGCCCCCAATCCTCATCGGAGAGGCGCGGCGCACGATCCGAATGCCCCGCCGCATAGTCGCGCTCGTCATGTCCCCAGTCCATGACGGTGAGATACGGTGTCCTGCGCCGCTGACCCTTCTCGCGCGGCAGTGGCGGCAGCTTTGTGATGATGCCGCAGATATCATCGACCTGCCGCAGGAGATTCTCGCGATTCTCTGCTGCGACAAGATCGTCAAAGATCGTGCCCGCGACAATCGAGATGCCGTTCTTTTTCAGTTCCGCGCTGACGAGGTCGATGTCGAGCGGCAGATAGCCGTAGGGACCGAGTTCGATCGCCCGAAAGCCGGCTTTACCCGCCTCATCGAGCACCGTCTGCCACTTCGGCAGATAGGGATTCTTCACGTCGTCTACGCCCCAACAGCAGGGGGCGCCAGTGATATGAATCGCCATATTTGTACCTCCTTATCTCTGCTCAATGAAAAATTGCGCTTTTATTATACGGCAGGAATCAGAATGATACATACGTGAAGTTGGCGATTTATCGGTAAAATTCTTCTCTTTTGTGACAAATGCTATAAATTCTTGCGTCAACTCTCTAGGAACGCAGGAGGATCGACTTGATGAGGATGGACAGCCCGCCGAGGATAAAGATGAAGATGATGAAGCGCTTCGAGGCGCGTTCGCCCATGCGCCGGTCGATCATTGTGCCGATCCACACGCCGAGGATGGCGGCGGGAATCGAGACGGCAGTCAGTGTCAGCGTGAACGCCGTAAAGATATCGTTTGCAAAGTAGGTCACGGCACGGAATGCGTTCTCGATCAGGAAGATGAAGCAGATACTGCCGCGGAATGCTTCGCGATCGGCGCTCACGCGCTCGATGTACGCGAGGAAGAGCAGATTGATGCCAAAGAGCCCCGACATCACTCCCGAGGCGAAGGAGAGGAGGTTGCGCAGCCAGCTGCGCGGTGTCATACTGTGCGTGCGGTCGCGCAGAAGCATCTCGACGCCGAGGCCGA
This sequence comes from Selenomonas sp., assembly GCA_015265235.1. Taxonomy (GTDB): domain Bacteria; phylum Bacillota; class Negativicutes; order Selenomonadales; family Selenomonadaceae; genus Centipeda. The sequence continues at coordinate 1,318 of JABZYJ010000151.1, forward strand.
TGATAAAGACGCCAAGCAGAGCCTTGATGATCCACGGGGTTCCCAGTTTCAGCAGGAGTGTGCCCGGGATGACGCCGAGCAGGATGGCGATGAGCACGGGCAGCACCTGCCGAATCTGAAAGGAGTGGCGTGCACGCCACGAGATCCACGCATTGACGGGGAGGTCGAGCAGGATGTTGGTCGGCGTGATGACCACGTTGTCCAGCCGCATCGCCATCAGCGGATTCGTGAGGAGTGGATTGCCGAAGCCCGCCAGCCCCTTGATGACAAAGCCCGCCAGCTGTGACAGGAATACAATCGCAATGATTTCGTCCACAGATATCCCCTCCACCAAAATATTCTAAAAAACCCCTCTTGACAAACATTTTAGTCGATGATAGTTTATTAGGCAAGAGTTGTCCACCTCTATATCATGATTTTATCACGAATTCATCAGAGGAGGTCGTTTCCATGAAAATCGCATTCGATGTTGATGTTCTCGCCAAGCAGATGAGCATCAACGACATGGTACACAAGGTTGCGGACTGGGGCTACAAGTACATCGAGCAGTCCCCGCACCCGCGCATCAACCCGTTCTACAAGCATCCGCTCTTCTCCGAGGAGACGGAGGCGGAGTATCGCAAGGCACTCAAGGAGACAGGGGTTGAAATCTCCTCCTTCATCGTAGTCTATCGTTGGTCGGGACCGACCGAGGAACAGCGTCAGCATGCAGTCGCCAACTGGAAGCGCATCATTGAGATCGCAGTCAGCATGGGCGTACCCGTCATCAACACGGAGTTCTCGGGCGATCCGAATCAGCAGGAGATCTGCAACGGGATGTTCTTCCGCTCCATGGAGGAACTGCTGCCGATCATCGAGCGTGAGGGGCTGCGTGTCGAGATCCAGTCGCATCCCTATGATTTCTGCGAGCTGAACAACGAGGCCTGCGATATCGTGAAGTCGTTCCGCTCGAAGCATCTCGGCTACGTCTACTCCTCGCCGCATGGCTTCTTCTACGATGCGGGCAAGGGCGATGTACGCTCCATGCTGAAGTATGCGGGGGATGAGCTGACCCACGTGCTCTTTGCGGATACGTTCAACCAGACGCTCGACTGCCGTTACATCGCAAATCCGCCTTGGCTCAACAATCATGGGCGTGCAGATATGACCATCCATCAGCATCTCGCGATGGGTGAGGGCGAGGTCGACTTCGACGGCATTTTCGAGACGCTGCGCGAGATGGATTTTGCCAACCGCCAGCTCCGTCCCGACGCGCCGAAGGTCGGCGGCGACAACATTGCCTGCGTCTCCTATTTCGGCTTCCCCGAGAAGATGGATGTGCAGGCGCCCGAGGCGCTTGCGCGCATCAAGCGCGAACTGCTCGGCGCGTAACAGAGAAAATTTACACAGGATATAGTGGAGGACACAATCATGGCACAGACACATTCGGAAGAAATCGCATTCTCGATCATTGCTGCAGCGGGCGATGGCCGCGCAAAGGTTACGGAGGCTTTGAAGGCTGCGCGTGCGGGCAGCTTTGGACAGGCGCGCGGCGCGCTCAAGGACGCGGATGCACAGTTCCTCAAGGCGCATCAGCTCCAGACCGACGAACTCCTCAAGAAGGAGGCGGACGGCACACTCAAGGATCCGTTCAACGTCCTCGTCGCGCACGCGCAGGACTATGTCATGACCGGCATGGCGATGAAGGAGATGGCGGAAGAAATCGTCAATCTCTATGAGAAGGTTGCAGCGAAGTAAGTACATACAGATGGGCTGGTGCCGTGTGGGAGTTTCCCATGCGGCATTTTTTATGTGAAGATATATTCTGACGAACGTCATTTTATCTATGATTTCAAAAAATATCTATGGATGATACTCTTTTGAGTTCTTGACAATAATGTTTTGGTGAACTATACTTCGTATTATCTGATATTTGTTTTCAGTTCTATATATGCGAAAGGAGCATATTATGGCCGAAGTAAAGCGGATGGGATACTGTGTGGATGGTGAGTGGAAGCAATCCACGAGCGGTAAGTATATCTCGATCACGGATTCCAGTACTGGGGAAGTGATGGCAGAGGTTCCGAGCTGCACGGTGGAGGAGTGCGAGGAAGCGATTACCTCGGCGCAGCGTGCGTTTGCGTCGTGGTCGCAGCTTTCGATGGCAAAGCGTGTGCAGTATATGTTCCGCTGGCGCGATGTGCTCTATGCCCATAAGGAGGAGCTGGCTGTTCTCTGTGCGAAGGAGCTCGGCAAGACGCTGAATGAGGCACGCGGTGATGTACAGAAGGCAATCGAGCCGACGGAGGAGGCGTGCGCTGCTCCCTTGCTCATCCAGGGGAGTGGTGCGATGCAGGTGACGGGCGGTTACGATACGACTTCGTACCGCTTCCCGCTCGGCGTCGTTGCGGGCATCGTGCCGATGAACTTCCCTGCGATGATTCCATGGGGGTGGATGGTACCGCTTGCGATCGTCTGCGGCAATACCGTCGTGCTAAAGGCAAGTAGCCAGACACCGCTGACCTCCATGCGCATGCTTGAGCTCTTCTACGAGGAGGCCGGCTTCCCGAAGGGAGTCGTCAATATCGTGACGACGAGCCGCAAGGAGGGCGAGGTGTTCCTCACAGACCCGCGTGTCAAGGCGGTGACGTTCGTCGGCACAACGGGGGCGGGCAAACACATCTACTCCGTGGCGGCGGCGCACGGCAAGCGCGTGCAGGCGCAGTGCGAAGCGAAGAACCATGCGCTTCTGCTCGCGGATGCAAACCTGGAGGCGTCTACGAATGCGATCATTAACTCGACGTATGGCTGTGCGGGGATGCGCTGCATGGCCCTGCCTGTGGTCTGTGTCGAGGAAAGCATTGCGGACGCATTTGTCGCACTGCTGAAGAAAAAGGCGGAGGCGCTCAAAATCGGCTGTGCCTATAAGGAAGAGACGCAGCTTGGCCCTGTGGTCAACGCAGGACATCAGCAAAAGGTCAGTGACTGGATCCAGAAGGGTGTTGACGAGGGGGCAGAGCTCGTTCTTGACGGGCGCAAGACGAAGGTCGCTGGTTACGAAAATGGATTCTTTGTCGGTCCTACGA
>JABZYJ010000152.1 GCA_015265235.1 Selenomonas sp.
CCATATCTACAGCAGCGGCGATCAAATCACGCATCTCCTTCTTATCGGCGGGCGCACCATAGCTCTGGCTCATCCCCATGCAGCCAAGCCCAACGGATGAGACTGTGAGGTTTCCAAGTTTACGGTAGTTCAATGTAAATCCTCCTTATATAGACTTCGAGGAAGCAAATTTCTCCAATATCTCCATGTTCTCCTGCACCAAGGCAGGAGAATAAATTTTCGGTTGATCAGACGCGCGTATGATATTCCAGAGAGCAGCCGCGGCTTGTAATTTTGGCTTAAATCGATCATTGCCCTCATCTGCGCAAAAATCTTTTAGGAATTGATTCCATTCACACGCAGATGCGTCGTATGTCGCATAGGAAGAATCTCCCTCGTATACCTTCAGCAGGTCGCGTATGGTAAACGCCGTGTCCTGCACCGCCTTCACTCGCCGCCATGCCGTCGCCATATTCGCTGTAAACTTAAACGGTACAATCCCTGTCAACGATGAAAAATATACCCGGAACTTTGCATTGAAGGAAAATTTACAGCCAAGCAGAGGTGTGTCCAAAGTGATTGTATCTGATGATACGGATGACACGGAGCGGGATACTTTTTTGATGCGGTGCCCCTTAAAGTATTCGGCAATATTGTGATTGAGTTCCGTCTTTACTCCTGTGTGATCAACGCCAATGCTCTTGCAAATTTCCACCAATTCTGCCCGATACCAATAATACTTTTGAAATTCTTTATAGGATGAAAGCTCCTCAAATGCAGGACGTTCTGTCATCATGTACTCCATATTGCAAATGATTACTTCGTCAAGAAACTTTTCTCATTATAACACAGACATCTGCATATAAAAAAGGATGACGATACTTCAATCGTACCGTCATCCGATGAGAGAAGCACTGATAACTCATTGTATCAGCGATCCCTTAGAATTTATTTCTTCAACTCCGCATTCTTCTCAAGAATGAGCTTGAACAGCTCTGAGTCTGCCGGAATCTCCGTGAAGTGCGTGAGTGCCTTCTCGAAGCCGTGCTCCTTGAGATACGTCTGCACCTCAACTGCCTCAGGATCCTCCGCATAACCAAAATGGAGGGCGGCGGCGATGACCGTCGCAAGTGCCTCGGGTTTTTTTCCGCGTGCGACGAGCTGATTGGCGGGCGAGACGAGACGATCCTTCGCGCCGAGCTTGCGCTTCGGCCCACGTGCGACGCGCGTCACAGCATCGGAGAGATGCGGATTCTTGAACCGCGACTCTGCCGTGCGGATGTATTCTGCATGCGTTTCACGGTCAAAGCCGTATTTCTCGATCAGGAGTTCACTCGTCTCCGCCCAGACGCGGCGAACAAACGCGACGATCTCCTCGTCCTGCATCGCCGAGGCGATGTCCTCGATGCCCTTCAAATATGCCATGTAGGCAATGGAGGCATGTCCCGTATTGACGGAGAACAACTTGCGCTCGATGTAGGCTTCGAGGTTGTCCACCCACGTCAGCCCCTCGATCTGCGGCTCTGCGCCGACGACGCCCGTGCGATCCACATCCCACTCGCAGAACGGCTCAACCTTGACGAGCAGCGGATCCTCGTTGTGCTGGATCGGCACGATGCGGTCAACTGCCGCATCGGGGAATCCGATACAGCGTGCGGCTTTCTCCTTGATATCGTCAGCGAGGTGCTCATAGACAAAGTTCTTCAGCACCGTCGAGCCGCCGACCATATTCTCACACGCGATAATATTCAGCGGTGCATCCGTCTTTTCAAGACGCCGCGCAATCCCCTTGGCAATGTTCGGCGCAATGAATTTCAGGATATTCGGCCCGATCGCCGTGGTGACAATGTCCGCCGTGACGAACGCAGCGAGCAGAGCCTCGAGATCTTTGTTGCTGTTGATCGCCTTGACGTGCTCGACGTGGATTTTTTTCGGCGTATCGCCGACCACCTCGATATCATAGGAACGACGTGCATTGATCTCATCCACCAGAGCATCCGCCACATCGACAAAGGTGACCTCATAGCCCGAGCGCACGAGCAGTTCCCCGATAAAGCCGCGGCCGATATTGCCGCCGCCGAAATGGATTGCCTTTTTCATGGTCATGTCCTTTCAATCCGCTTTCGTAAAGACGTGATAGAGTTCATCGGCACTCTTCGTCTTGAAGAGCTGCTCGAGCTGCTCATCCGTGTAGTCGCCGACCATCGTTGCGATATTGGCAAGGATCGCAAGGTGATCGTTGCCGACGCCCGCGATACCGATCACGAGATATGCCGTCTCATCGCCAAACTTCACCCCGTCGGGGTACTGGCAGACGACGATGCCCGTCTTCTTGATCGTGTCCTTGACTGCGTTTTCTCCGTGCGGGATGGCAATGCCCTTGCCGATGTAGGTGGAAAGATCATGCTCACGGTTGAGCATGCCCTGTACGTAGCCCTCATCAACATAACCGCTTGCGACGAGCATCTTGCCTGCCGCCGTGATCGCGTCCTCGCGGCTGACCGAGGGGAGTCCGATCTTCACGTTTTCCTGACGCAGAACATCCGCGCTCACCGTCTCTGCGGCCTCTTCCTGTGCGCCTGCGTCCGGTGCAGAGGTCTCTACCGCAGCCTCTTTCAGGCGCGCCGTAACGATCTCATAGACGTTGTTCTGCGTGAAATCGCGCACCCAGATATGCTCTGCCTGCGGCGAATCTGCAAGGGCACGCTCGGCGAGTTTCTCATGCGAGATGACCAGCTGCGCTTCCTGCGGGATTGCACCGATGGCGCAGTTCGTCACGGAGATATCCTTGTAGCCGTCCTTCTTGAGCTTCTTGCGCAGTGCTGCCGCACCGAGTGCCGACGAGCCCATGCCCGCATCACAGGCGTAGATGATGACCTTCAGATCCTTGCCCGCAACCTTCTTCTCTGCGGGCAGCTCCTTGCCGCGATTCTTGCGCTCTGCCATGTCCTCACGCGCCGACTCCAGCGAGTCGTCTTCGACATCCTTCGACATCTTGATAAAGACAGAAGCAACCGCGCAGGATACCACCGTCGCTACGGCAAATGCTGAAAGATTTGCAACGAGTGCCGAGGTGTTCGGGGTCATCGCGATAATCGCGAAGATCGAGCCCGGCGAGGACGGAGCAATCAGACCGCCGCCGAGGAGGCCGAGCGTAAAGACGCCGGACATACCGCCCGCGATCGCGGCGATGATGAGGATCGGCTTCATGAGGATGTACGGGAAGTAGATCTCGTGAATACCGCCGAGTACGTGGATAATCATGGCTCCCGGCGAGGACGACTTCGCCATGCCCTTGCCAAACATCCAGTAGGCGAGCAGAATACCAAAGCCGGGCCCGGGGTTCGCCTCGAGCAGGAAGAACATTGACTTGCCGTATTCCTGCGCCTGCTGAATGCCGAGGGGGCTGAGCACGCCATGATTCAGTGCATTGTTGAGGAAGAGCACCTTTGCGGGCTCAATGATGATGGATGCCAGCGGCAGAAGTCCTGCCGCGACAATCGCCTCCACGCCGCTGCGCAGGATGTTGTTTGCGCCGCTGACCACGGGGCCGACCACAGCAAAGGCAATCATTGCGAGGATACCGCCGAAGATGCCGAGCGAGAAGTTGTTGACGAGCATCTCGAATCCCCCCGGGATGCTGTCACGTACGGCATTGTCAAACTTCTTGATCAGATAGCCGCCCAGAGGTCCCATAATCATGGCGCCGAGGAACATCGGAATCTCCGAGCCGGCAATGATGCCCGATGTGGCAATCGCCGCCATGACGCCGCCACGGTGTCCGTAGACCGCTGCGCCACCGCTGTAGCCGATCAGCAGCGGGATAAGCCACTTGCTCATCGGACCGCCGACCTGTGCCAGATACTCGTTTGGCATCCATCCCGTCGGAATAAAGAGTGCCGTTAAGAACCCCCATGCGATAAATGCGCCGATGTTCGGCATCACCATGCCGGACAGGAAGCGGCCAAACTTCTGCATGGCCTCCTGTGCCCCTCCACCTTGCTGACTCATAAAAATCCCCCTTTGTAAAAGCAGAACGATATGGAGCGTTTCAGCCCCGTTATTTGTTGAATCACTGCATTTATCAGTGATTCTTTACAAGAGCTGTTCGAGATGTTCCCGAAAATGCTCTTCCAAAACGTATTCGAGCTCGCGGCGTATCCCTGCCGCATCCCCGCGCGCGAGGATGTCGGCAAACGCCGGGCGGTCTGCGATCTGTGCCGCGATATGCCCGAGTAGCTGCCGTTCCATCTCCGCCTCTCCCGCCGGCACGAGCATGACCAATGCGGTCTGTACGGCACCCCCTCCGTAAGGG
>JABZYJ010000153.1 GCA_015265235.1 Selenomonas sp.
CGTCAAAATACCCTGCACGAGCATCACTCCTTTCTACACATACAAAAAGCCGCCATGCGTTATGACGGCTTTCTTGCGCTCTGTCTTACCCTGCGGCGTGCTCCGCAAGGTACGCGGCGACGTCCTCACGGTAGATTTCGGGGACGACCTTCTGATCGTCCTTTGTCTTGTCCTCTTCGGAGATTGCCCACGCCCCCGCGCGTACAAGGTACGCGTAGATTGGAATCATGTATGTCCATTTCTTCATTTTCCCTCACCTCCTTTCAGTGCAGTTTCCAAGGCGGCGAGACGTTCGCCATACACAATCAGACGGGCTTCCTGCTCCGCCATCGCCTCAAAGGCGGCAAGGCGCTCAGGATCCGTGTATGGTTCCTGCACCTCATCTGTCTCCGTCGGCGGCTCAGGTTCCGCCGCGGGCTTTGGCTGCTCGACCTGCTCCCACTTGCCAGAGCGCCAGCAGAGGTCATATCCCTCCTTTGCGGCGGGCGGCTGCGTCTCCGTCATGTTGCCGGGGATTTGCCACGCGCCGCTGATCGGCGAGCGGTCGGTGTCGTCAAGCGTGCGCTCACCGATGTATTTGCCGCCCTCGGCGTAGGCGTAGACTGTTTTTGTCATAGGTGTACCTCCTAGTATTTGATTTGTGCAATCATCGTGAGTGCGGGCGGCTGAACGGTGTCGCTGCGCCCGTAGATTGGATTGGATTTCGAGGCATCAAGTGTAACAATGCCCCCATAGACAGAGCCATTCCCCGCGCCATAACTATATTGGCCATCTGGATTAGTAAGAGTTACTTGTTTTCGTTTGTCTTCGAGCACTTTGTGCTCCTGTCCCTGTTGCCACCCCCACTCGTACGTGTAGACACGGTCACGGTAGCGGATTTCGATATTCGGCAGCCCCGCCTCAACGCTCTTGACCGTCTCCCCGCCCATGAGGACGCGCCCTGTTGCATTGGGCAAGGTCATCCTGTCTTGTGTCGCGTCATAGACGTACTTGGAGCAGTCCTGCGCGTACTGCTCCGCTGTGACGGTCATATTGCTCTCCCGCACCCACGCCAACAGGCGCGGATACTCGCTCGCCTTGACTGTTGCGCCGTTGGCCTTGATATAGCCATCACGCAAGGTCGGGCGCAGGATGATGTCCCCAACCCGCGCACCGTCTCGCACGTCGTCGATTATCCAGACAGTGTCGCCGTCCTCTATGAGTTTTCCTGCTTTGGTTGTCATGTATTACGTTCCTTTCGCGCACTCAAAAAGCACGCATAGAGCGTGCCCTAATACCTGATGATTGGTAACATCTTGATTGCGGGCGGTTGGACGGTAGCAGACGCGCCGTAGATGGGATTTAGTGTGGACACATCAATCTCAATGTTCTGTTTGCTTCGGCCTTGCCCTACCAGTGCCACATCTTCGCCACCCTGACCCGTATATATGACGCCGTTTTTCTGCTTTTTGGCGTACCCTTCGCCAAATGCGCATAAGCCGGCATCTTTGATGTGGATGTTCGGCAACCCCGCCGGAACGCCCCCCCCTGCGCCGTCCCCCGCAAGCTGCATCATGCGATCTGTCCAGTTTGGCAACACAAACGTCGCCGCGCCATTCCCGCGCCCGAACAGCCCCGCGTTTGCGGTCACGTCGTCCGTCCATAGGCTGTGCCTATCTGCCAGTGCTACAAGACGCGGATAGTCCGCACGATTGACCGTCGCGCCATTAGCCTTGACGTAGCCAGCGGGCAGGTAGAGAGACCCGCGCACCGCGCCGACGGGCGTACCGTCACGCAGATCGTCGATTATCCACACGACCGTACCGTCAGTGACTATCCCCCCCCATTTTGAACCATTTGTTCTATTTGTGTCGACAGTGTCGCGCCCGTTGTACCTGCCCTCACGCACTCAAGGCGCGCCCACGATGGCAGGTGCTTGCTGTACGCGATGTCGCCGACTGCGTAGGTCTTATTGCGCTGGAGGATTGCGATTCCGGCGTCGCTGATAATCGTCTTTACCTCCGGTGTGAGGTGTTTCTTTTCGATCACGCCGTCGGCGATATGGTCGCCAACAATGCTCCCGTTTTTGATGTGTTTTTTCTCGATTGCCTCCTGCGCGATTTTCCCACCTGTTACCGCCTCGTCCTGTATCTTTCGTGTTGTAACACTGCCGTCTTTATGGTCGAGCTCTTTGCGTTCTTTGTGCTCGTTCAAGTCGATCTTCGTGACATACGCGCTGTTTTCGGCAACGATTGTCAGATCCGCCGCATTCCCAACGATGATATGCAGATTGATAATCTTACTTGAGATAGGGCTTTCCTTGCCTGGAATATAATCTGCAAGATTGCCTGCGTTGGTATACGCAAAGAGCTGTTCCGTTCCATCTCCGACCTTGGCGAACACACCGATCTCGCGGTTAAAGAATCCCTTAGACAAGTTGTTATTGTCAAGGACAAAGCGCAGCCGCGCCGTCCCGTCGCCATTATTCACAAAGTTCTGCAACGGGAGACTCATCACGCTGTGTACAAGTGCTGTCATGTCGTCAACAGATTGCCCCTCGTCCAGTAGTCCATCACCGAGTTCGACCTTTGTAAAAACGACACTCTGCTTGTTTTGACCCGCGAGGATAATATTTTTCCCCTGCTGAGTTGTTTGGATTTTTGCAAAATGTGCCATACTATGTACTCCTTATATCAACGATTTCAAAACCATCCACGCGTCCGCCTACATACAAGGGCAGTCCATCGACCTGATAGGAGACTTCGGTGCTACAGGGTATGTCGACAATCTCATATTCTGTAACATATCCTGTCGCATAAATTTGTGTCTCATACTCCATTAAATAATCAAGAGCAAAGGTCAGATGCGCGGGTTTATACTCCTCGATTGCCGCAAGCAGACCTGCATAATCTGAGCTGAGCGCATCGCAAATCACACGAAACGTATTTTGCTCGTTCCGCTCCTCGATCTCTACCTTTGTTCCATCGGGGAAGAAATATGAGGACAGCCGCTCCATAAAAACGACGGTCGAGGTCTGCCGACTCTGTATTTTCAGCAGGATATTTTTACGCCGATCCTCATAGCTTGCATTGGGACGAGGGGCAAGACCAAGTTCGCGTTCCCACGAGGTAAGCCCCCATGTCGCCTTCTCTACAAAAAACTGACGGGCGATATCCTGTAACACAAGCCGAAACAGTTCATGCTCGGTGCTGCAGTTTTCGAGCGCATCCCGGAATGTGGGGTCTGTTTGAAGAAATACCGGAAGGTATCGTGCAAGGTGCACCGGATTCTCACGGAGAAACTGGAAGTTCATGCAGTGTCACCTCTCCGATGGATAGAATTTCATCATTGCTTACGAGCACTTTACTCGCCCCGTTGAGCAGCAAGTCCTCATAATCTGCTACCCCCTGCTGATTCATCAGAATGTCGCCGACCTGCGCAACAGAGAGTGATTTTATAGCTAATTCACGCTTCATCAAATAGTCGTTCAGATCAGCAATAAATCGGGGCGCGTCACAGTGTCCGACTATGCTGCCCGTAATCCGCACAGTTTTCGGCGCAGGGCTTGTGACCGTCACTGTTGCGCCGATCGGACGTACGTCCTCGATATAGGTACGCACCTTTTCGATCAGTTCTGACGGCGCAGTCTTTCGCTGCGCATCCAGAATGAGCACCTTTACCGTCCCTGCACCCTGCCAGAGCGGGACAACCATACATGCGCCGACCCCAGGGACGCTCATTGCCCAGTTGTAATAGTGGTGCTTGTTTCCGCTCGTAGACGGCGTGCGGACGTAGAGGAGGTACCTCATCTTGAGTTCGTCGTCGCTTTCTTCGTCGTAGCCGCCGCGCACCTCTTCCTCGTTACTTACACCGGAGATGCCTGGAATACTCATGGGAATCTTGTTGATCGCTCGCTTCCCGACATTGCCTGCACTCCCTGCAGTAAGCGCCTCAACCTCAACAGCAGCGGACTTTACAACCTCAGTTGATTTGAGTGCCTGATAGCGAGCACCCGTCTCTGACTGGAAAATGCTGCCCGCAAGCACACGCCCGCTCCCTGTCACCGTCACAACACCACGTGCCTTGGTTGCTGTTTTCCGAAGGACGCCATGCTCAGCAGCACGCATCGTGAGATATTCGCCCCAGCTACTTTCAGCAAAGACAGCTCGATACGCCTCCTCAAGCTCCACCTCCACCTTGCCGAACTCAATCGAATTCGACGCAAGCACGTCATACTCAAATGTCCCCTCGATCTTGCTTGCAGGTGTCTTGCTACGCTCTTGCAG
>JABZYJ010000154.1 GCA_015265235.1 Selenomonas sp.
GCGATGGCGGGCTGGAAAACGGATGATATGCTCGGTGGTATCTCCGGTATCATGGATCTCGCTGCGGCATCGGGCGAAGACCTCGGGCGCGTTTCGGACATCGTGACGGACGCGCTCACCGCGTTTGGGCTGCAGGCGTCAGACTCCGCTCATTTCGCCGACGTGCTCGCGCAGGCGTCCTCGAACTCCAACACCAATGTCAGCATGATGGGCATGACGTTCAAATACGTCGCCCCAATTGCGGGTGCGCTGAAATACTCCATTGAGGATGTTGGCACAGCGGTCGGCCTCATGGCGAACGCTGGCATCAAAGGCGAGCAGGCAGGTACATCGCTCCGTGCGATGATGACGCGCCTCGTTGACCCGCCGAAAGAGGCAGGGTCTGCAATGGATAGGCTCGGTATCACCGTCAAAAATGCTGATGGGACGATGAAGCCCTTCCGGCAGACAATGAAGGATTTGCGGAGCACGTTTGCAGGATTGACGGACGCTGAGAAGGCAGAAGCTGCGTCAGCGATTGCAGGGCAGGAAGCTATGTCTGGGTTCCTTGCGATTGTCAACGCCTCGGAAGCGGATTTTGACAAGCTTACCGCCTCGATCGACAACGCCGAGGGCGCTGCCGGCAATATGGCGAAGACCGTCAACGACAATCTCAAGGGCGACCTCAAGTCCCTCTCCTCCGTGTGGGAGTCCGTGCAGCTTGAATTTATGAGCGGTAAAGGTGCAGATGGCTTGCGGGAGTTCGTGCAGGGCGTCAAGGATGATGTTGCGAAGTTCAAGGGCTACATCGAGGACGGTTTCGACATCTCGGACATCGGCAGGAGTGCGATGGACGTGCTTGTGCAGCTCAAGAACAAATTCATTGAGTTGGACGGTGTCGGCTCTCTGCTCGCGGGCGGTGCGCTTGCGGCGGGGCTTTATAAGATCGTCAGCCTCTCGAAAAAGGCGGTTGACGGCATCAAGGGGCTTGGCGGTGCAGGAAAGCCCGTACCGGGGGGCAGTTTCCCGACGGGCGTTGGCGAGATGGTCGTCCATGCGGGTACGGTGATTGTCAACGGCAAAGGTGTCGCCGGTGGCGAAGGTGTACCCGGAGCACCGGGAACCACGACAAAGACGACAGGGAAGACTGGGACTTCTGTGCCAACCGCCTCCCGTACAATGCTCAAAGGTGCAGCGTTTGGCGGCGGTGTTGCCGCCCTCTTTGCCGCAGGTGATGTATATGAAACGACGCAGCGCAACAATCAGCTTTTGAAAGAGGCTGCCTATGGCATTGATTCTGCGACCGAGAATCTGAATGATCTTGTTGCGCGAGGAGCATCCGAGGGTGAGATCAACGCCGCACAGCAGAATCTTGATGAGATGAGAGCCTATCAAGCTGCGGTCGAGAAGGACAATACTGCACGCTTCGCCGAGTCACTTGGTGGCGGGGCTGGCTCTGTCATCGGCGCGTCGATTGGAACGGCGATTGCGGGGCCGCTTGGCATGGCGGTCGGTGGTGTGATCGGTGAAGTCCTTGGCGAGAAAATCGGAAATCATTTCAATGATATGGCGAACAGTAAGCCCGAAGACTATGGGGCGGTTGTCGCCGTCGAAACTAAGTATGACGACTATGACAGTGCCTTCTTTGAGGAAGAGCCTGAGATGCAGGTGCATCTTACTGCGCCGTCTCCCGAGGATATTCAGCAGGTTGTCGCAGATACACAGGCGGGGATCCTTACGCAAGTCTGACTGACTTGGATGGTAATGCGGGGCTCGGGTGGAACTTTCTGACCCAGGGTGCGGAGGAGGCGAGTGCGTCAGTGTCCGCGTCCTTTACGGAATCGAATGACGCAATCAAAGCCGAATGGGCTTCGACACCAGGATATTTTGAGAGCTCTGTATACGAGCCGACGATTCTCGGTAGTGAGGAGGCGGGGGTTGAGCTCGCAGCGGGTATCAATGCGGGTGCGCCTGCGGTCAAAAGTGAATGGGGCGGTGTACGGGCATTTTTCTCTGGGCTTTTCTCGTATATTGCGGAGGGCTCGTCGAGCCTTTTTTCCTCGGCGCGTGAGATTATCGGTCTCCAATCTGGGGGCTCGGGGGGCGGGCACTTTGCCTCCGGCACAAGTTTTGCTCCTGGCGGTTGGACAGAGGTCAACGAAAACGGCGGTGAGATCATCGACTTGCCGCAGGGCTCGCGTGTCTATCCGCACGCAACGACGATGAAAATGCTGCGCGACAGCATGGATGAAGGCGGCTCACCCATCCCCGCTGCCGCGCCCGTCACCATCACGGGCAACACCTTCCATGTGCGCGAGGAGGCGGATCTCGACCGCATCGCCTATAAGCTCTATCAGCTCATGGCAAAGAGCCACGTCAATATGAATGGGGGAATAATGGCATGAGCCTCATGAGCCTGTGGAATCAGGTCAACAACATCGGCGGCTTCCTCCTCGGCGGTGGAGGGGCAAAGCGGCAGGTGATCTTATCTGTAGAGGATGAGAAATTCACGCTGCCCGTTACGCCGCGCGTTTACAAAGTGCAGACGGAGCAGAACAACCGCATTGTCGACATCATCGACTTTGGCGAAGCGCAGCTCTTCGGCAATCCGAAGCTCAAGAAGCTGTCTCTCTCCTCTTTTTTTCCGCATCCGAAACACGAATACCCCTTCGTGGTCGGTGACTCTGCAGAGCCGTCAGAGTGCGTTGCAAAAATCGAGAAGTGGAAAGAGGCGAAAAAGCCCGTCCGTATCATTATTACGGACAGCCCCGTCAATCTGATGGTCGCAATCAAGTCCTTTGACTACAAAGAACAGGACGGATCGCGTGACATCTATTTTGACCTCGATCTCGTGGAGTGGAAAGATCTCAATACGCCGATGGCGAACAACGACAAGCAGGTGGACGACAAGACGGGACTGAAAGATCGCCCCGTGGAACGTACCCCGCCGCGCCCGAAAGCCATTCAGCGCGTGCAGGACTTCCTCGATGCGAGCAAAAAAGCGTACGGTGACTATCAGCACTGGCGCGGTATGGCAAACGCGAACGGCATCAAGAATCTTGCGATGAAGGAGCTGCGTGGTGCACTCGGCAAGCTCAAGCTGAAATAGGAGGGCGTATGAAGGTCAAGATCATGCAGACGGATATCTCTCATCTGCTCACGTCGTGCACATGGTCAGGATCACGACTGAACGTCGCGCGCAAGCTTGAGTTTTCCTTTGTGCAGGACGACCGCGATCCGAATGTCCCCATAATTGACGTGGATAATGGCTACACCTGTTATGGCTACGATGACACGGGAAATCTCGTTTTTGAGGGCAATATCTATGCGCTCGAGCGCGACCGTGCAAAGGCTACAGTGCGTGTTACGGCATTTGACCATTTGATTGTCCACGCACGAAGCAAGACAACACGTAAGTTTGACCATATCACTGCCGAGGACATCACGCGGCAGCTCTGCGCGGAACTCGGCGTCCGCATCGGCGATATCGCGGAGACGGGCGTGCCGGTGTCTTTTATCGCGAATGCCAAGACGGGCTATCAAACGATTATGGGCGCATATACCGAGGCGGCGAAGGTGACGGGCAAGAAGTACCACCCTGTCATGAACGGCGCAAAGCTCGACATCGTGGAGAAAGGGACGCTCATCGAGGGCTATACCGCAGATTCTGCACGCAATATGGAGGAGAGCACCTACAAAGAGAGCATTGAACAGCTCGTCGATCAGGTGCTTATCGTAGACGAAGAGGGCAATCGCGTCGATTACGTCAAAAATGACGAGCATATCCGGAAATACTCTATGTTTCAGGAGGTCTATAAGACCGACCCGAACAAGGATACGCAGACGGAGGCGAAAGCCTTGCTCACAAAGCCGGAGCGGTCAGGATATATCACGGCACTTGGCGACTACCGCGTAAAGTCGTCCTACTCCATCATCGTGAAGGACAGCCTTTTCAAAGGGCAGTTCTGGGTCAAGTCCGACATGCACACCTTTGTGGACGGCAAACATGAGATGAAGCTTGAACTTGAGTTCGAAAATATCATGAATGAGGAAAAGACCGAAAAGGAGAAGGAAAAGAAAGAGACGGAAGGAGGAAAGAAACGCCGTGGCAGAGGTCATTCCAAGCGCGGAAAACTCCGTGAACAAGATGCTGGAAATCCAGCATAGTATTGCAGAGGATCATGCGCCTCTCCTCCCAAGTGTGGGCAAGGTGCTGACGCCGCCGCCCGCACTTTCCGTCGAA
>JABZYJ010000155.1:0-1766 GCA_015265235.1 Selenomonas sp.
CGGGAGAGGTGCTATGCACACTTGCACCGATCATGCGCCTCGTCGTCGACAGTTATGCACTCAATGAGGTGTGGGAGCGGATCGTGCGCCCGCTCGTCGGTGAGATCTTTGTGATCGACGACCTTGCCAATCGGCGGCATGACTGCGATATACTGCTCGATCAGAATTTCTATCGCGCGATGCAGCATCGTTACGACGGGCTTGTATCTCCCTCCTGCAAACTTCTCCTTGGCCCCTCTTATGCACTTCTGCGTGAGGAGTTTTATGAGGCAAAGAAGAAATTGCGCCGACGGGATGGGCATCTCCGTCGTATCCTTGTATTCTATGGCGGAAGTGATGTCACACATGAGACTGAAAAGGCCGTCCGTGCGCTCCTGCACCTCTCCCTGTCCGCCGTTGATGTTGATGTCATCATTGGCGGGAGCAATGCACATCGCATGCAGATCGAGAAGATGTGTGCACCGTATGACTTTCTGCATACCTACTGCGCCGTCAGCAACATGGCGGACTTTATGGCAAACGCTGACCTCTGCCTCGGAGCAGGCGGAACAACCACGTGGGAGCGCTGCTTCCTTGGTCTGCCGGCAATCGTCACCGCTATTGCCGAGAATCAGCTTGCAGTATGTCGCGACTGTGCAGATGCAGGTCTGATTTACTATCTGGGTCGATGGGATGAAGTGACGGAGATGGCACTACATCATGCACTCCGTGTCATGACGAAGCCGGAAGCTCTCACACGGATACAGAACACTTGCAGATTGGACGTGGAGCATCATGTCGGAGAAGGAACTAATATATTTGCGCCCTGCTGAATACGCCGATGCAATGCTCCTCTTTCAATGGCGTAACGACAGAGAGACTCGTGCGAACTCTCTTCATGGAGAAAAAATTGTCTATGAGGATCATGTCCGATGGCTGAAGAGCGTACTTGGCACGGAGAAGGCAAAACACTTTTACATTCTGATGGTCAATAATATGCCAACAGGGCAAATTCGTCTAAGTATTGACCAAGAGACAGCGCTGATCAGCTATAGTATAGATGTGAGATTTCGCGCGCGAGGATATGGGCGGCTGATACTCCAGATGATGGAAGACAAGCTGGGAGAAGAAAATGAGCATCTGCATCTTGTGGGGTATGTAAAAAAAGAAAATATCGCCTCGCGAAGAGCCTTTATAGCCTTGAAATATACGGAGTGCAGCGAGAATGATCTTCTGCGATATGAAAAAAGAATAGGCATAGTGGGAAGACCGAGGGAGTAGAATATGATAGAGAAGATCCCCTTCATCATTGCGGAGATGTCCGGCAATCATAACCAGTCATTGGAGCGTGCACTTGCCATCGTTGATGCTGCAGCGGATGCAGGCGTCGATGCAGTGAAGATTCAGACCTACACAGCAGATACGATGACGATTGACATAGACACAGGGGAGTTCTTTATCTCTGATAAGGACAGCCTGTGGAAGGGCGAAACACTCTACCATCTCTATGAGAAGGCGCATACGCCATGGGAATGGCATAAGGCGATCTTTGAGCGATGCAAAGAACGCGGCATTATGGGCTTCAGTACGCCGTTTGATGATACGTCCGTGGATTTTTTGGAAGATCTTGGCGTTCCCTGTTACAAGATCGCTTCGTTTGAGAATGTCGATCTGCCGCTCATCCGCAAGGTCGCCCGCACGGGAAAGCCGATCATCGCATCGACAGGGATGACAACGGTCGCAGAGCTCTCGTATCTCGTTCAAACGGTACGGGAAAATGGCTGTAC
>JABZYJ010000155.1:1776-4202 GCA_015265235.1 Selenomonas sp.
ACGGATCTGACCCTGCTTAAGTGCACAAGCAGCTATCCTGCCTCGCCGGAGGGGACAAATCTGCGTACCATTCCGCATATGCGGGAGCTGTTCAGCTGTGCGGTCGGTCTCTCCGATCATACGCTCGGCATCGGTGCGGCAGTTGCGAGTGTTGCACTTGGTGCAGTGGTGATTGAGAAGCACTTCACGCTATCACGTGCTGAGGGTGGGGTTGATGCGGCGTTTTCTCTGGAGCCTGCGGAGATGGCACAGCTTGTGCGCGAGTGCCGCACAGCAGCACTCGCGTTGGGGGCAGTGTCCTATGAGAGGACAGAGCAGGAGCAGAAGTCACTCCAGCTCCGCCGCAGTCTGTATGTTGTCGAGGATATGAAGGCTGGCGATGTCTTTACGGCGAAGAACCTGCGCCGTATCCGTCCTGGGATGGGGCTTTCGCCCAAGAATTATGATGTGCTGCTCGGACGCTGTGTGAAGTGTGATGTGAAGCGTGGCACGCCTGTATCGTGGGATATTGTTGAGTAATATTTTGTCAGAATAGGAGGCAGGTGACAAGATATGTATGCGGATTCAGATAAAGGTCAAGAGGTCTACGATCTGGCAAAAAAGTTATTCCCATATTGTAGGAGCATTACTGGAGAGGGGGTTCGCCGTACGCTTTTCGATCTTAAGGAATATGTTGAACGGGGCAGTAATGTAGTGCTCAATGTTTTCGGAGTTTCCTCTGGCACTCCTGTTTTTGATTGGACAGTTCCGAAAGAGTGGTGTATTCGGGATGCCTATATTGAGGATGCATCTGGGCAACGCATTGTTGATATGAAGGAAAACAATCTGCATGTCGTAGGATATTCAACTCCTGTGGATCGCTGGGTCGAACTGGATGAGCTAAAGCAATATATTTATACAGAACCGGGACAGCCCGAGGTGATTCCATACGTCACGTCTTACTACAAGGAACGTTATGGCTTCTGTATGAGCGAGAAGCAAAAGGACAGCCTTGCTCCTGGGCGATATCATATGTATATCGACGGTGAGTTGTTCGATGGTGTGCTGAACTATGCCGAGGCTGTCATTCCAGGAGAATGTGACCAAGAAATTTTCTTTTCAACTTATGTTTGTCATCCGTCGATGGCAAATAATGAGTGTTCTGGTCCCGCTCTTGCTGCGGAGTTGATTCGCTTTGTTTCCTCTATGGAACACCGTAAATATACGTATCGTTTTATCTTTATTCCTGAGACGATTGGCTCAATTACCTATATGAGTATCGGTGAACATTTAGCTCATATGAAGAAAAATATGCTTGCAGGGTTTAACTTGTCTTGTGTTGGTGATAATCGGGACTACTCTATTGTTGAATCGAGATATGCTGACACGCTTGCTGACCGTGTACTGAAGAATGTTCTGCGATACCAGACGAAGCACTATTCAACATATTCCTTTTTGAAACGTGGTTCGGATGAACGTCAGTACAATGCTCCTGGCATTGATTTACCAGTTGTGTGTTATTGCCGTTCCAAATTTGGAGAATATATTGAGTACCATACATCGGCTGATGATATGACTTTGATTAGTCCCGAAGGATTTCAGGGAAGCTATGAAGTCATGACTAAAGTAATTTGGACTCTTGAGTATAATATGAAATACAAGAGTGCCGTTCTGGGAGAACCACAACTTGGCAAGCGAGGATTGTATCCGACGGTAAGCAGAAAGGGGAGCTATGATGAGGTGACATCTATGGTTGATTTTATTGCTTATGCTGACGGAACGAATGATTTGATTGATATTAGCGATAGAATAGGTGTTGCAACGGTTTTCCTTATTCCCATTGCGAAAAAACTCTTAAAAAACAATCTGGTCACTTGTAAGTTGGAGTGAAGATGTATGAACAAATTGTTGGTCTCTGATTTTGAAATTCTTGATAGATGCCCGTGGGATAATAGTCCCGCTAAAACTGCGGAATTCCTATATCAAGATGATATGGGATGCGATGTCGTTCGTTGTCCTGAATGCGGCATCGTGTATGCAAAGCGTCGCCTCAATGAGAATGGACTGCCGAAGTATTGGGGAGATTATTTGTCGCGTGTGCATGTTCATGATCCCGTGACAGTAGACAAACGTAATAAAATGTATGAGATTGACTATGCTTTTTCACACCAGTATGTTTCATCTGGAAGAGTTCTTGACGTAGGGTGTGGAAATGGCTCCTTTATGGGGGTCTATGAACGACATGGCTATGATGTATACGGCGTTGAGTATGGGAAAGAAGCGGCAGATACCGCAGGAAAAACTCATAGAGTACGATATGGCGTATTTGATGAAATGGATTTTGGTGATAAACGTTTCGATCTTATTATCTTTCGTGGCGTGCTCCAGTATGTGCCCAATCCCAAAAGTTATCTGTGCAAAGCTGTATCGATTATAAACAATAACAA
>JABZYJ010000156.1 GCA_015265235.1 Selenomonas sp.
CGATCTTCTTCCACACCGCCGCCCGCGTCACACCGAGCTGTTCCGCGATCTTCTCGCCCGAAATACAGCCCCCTGCCTCACGCAGCAGCTCCAACACATCGCTCCGCATCACCGCACCTCCAAGCAAAAAAGTGATCTGCTCCATTATACAGCAGATCACTTTGCCACGCTACAAAAACATTGAGCGATACATCAGATCCCTACACACGCTTCGCCCGAACAAGCCACTGATAGGCATCGAGATCCTCGGCATCCACAGAGATCGTTTGGAGTGACAGAAGTTCCTCGCGCAGCCGTTTCCCTATCTCAGGACATGGAACTGTTACATATCTCATGTCCTGGATATCAAATTGGGCTTCCTGAAAGAGTTTGATAATCTCTTTTTTCGTAAAAAAACGGAAGTGGGTCCGATCCAAAATTCCCATATCTTCGTAGGTCCAACAACCGGAAAGAAGACCATAAAACGTGCTGATATGGGCCACATTGGGAATACTCGCGATAACTTCTCCGCCGGGAGCGAGCAGCTCCCGCATATTCTCGATTGCTTTCCATGGATTCTGTAAGTGCTCAATGACATCGCCCATGACGATATAGTCAAAGCGTTCGGCAACTTGTGATGGATCCAGACGCTCTACATCCATCGAAAGAATCGTCGCGTACGGCGCCGCAATTCCTGCCGCCTTTTCGTTCAGTTCCACACCATAAAGACGTGCTGATGGACTTCGTGCACCGATTTCCCGCAGCGTCGCCCCACAGGCACAACCGATCTCAAGGACACGCAAACCAGCTTTTGAGAAGTCCATCAAAGACATAAGATCCCTGCGCGGGAAAAATGAATAGTCCAGTGAAACGCCCCATTTTTCATGGAAGAAATCGCATTCCCGTCGATAGCTGTCCGACGTCGTATCGGGATTTTCTCCATCACGATGCACATAGGTGCTCGGCAAGGACGCTACCCCGTAGCCTGCCCGTGTCATACTCACCGTGAAATCATAGGACGCGAGTGCGGGAAGAGAGTACCGATCATCGAGATATCCTGCCGCCGATACGGCATCTCTCCGTGCCATCAGCGCAAACATCTCCGCAAAGATTTCCGGACGAGGCGGATTCCCCTGCACACGAATTTCCTCCGCCACATGCACATAGTCATCCCACGAGAGATAGTCGTTCGGCGGGATCAGCTGCGCCCTCCGATATGCCACGGGGGCAACGGCGGTCACTGCTCCAACGTTTGGATCCGCAATAAGCACATCCAACATATCCTCCACCGTATGCGGCGCGAGCATCACATCTGCATGAAGGAAGAGAAGAACCTCCCCCTCCGATGCCCGAATCCCCTCATTCACTGCATGTGCATAGCCATGGTGTTCCTCACTGCGGAGTATACGAACATGGTCTATGTCATCAGACGTAAAAATCTGCTCATCTGCCGACGAACCATCATCGACAACGATCACTTCATACGGAATACGCACCGTATTTCGTACAGAAAAGAGGCAGCGTTCCAAATGTTCCCGCATATTGTAAACCGGAAGGATAATGCTTAATTTTGCCACCTGATTACCTCACAATCTCCGCTATGCCCACAGCTTCCACGGGGCACTGTTCTTATTCCACATATCATTCAGCCGCAGCTTATCTCGCTGGGTATCCATGCACTGCCAAAAGCCGTTGTGTTTATAGGCATGCAGTCCGCCCTCCCGTGCAATGCTCTCAAGCGGTGTCGTCTCAAACACACACAGATCATCATCCCGCAGATAGTCAAATACTGCCGGCTCAGCAACCATAAATCCGCCGTTGATCCATCCGCCGTCTTCTTTTGCCTTTTCGACGAAACGATTGATCCCATTTGTATTATAGTCAATATCCAACACGCCAAATCTGCCGCCAGGCTGAATTGCTGTCATCGTCACCACTGCTTTTCCCGGCTTGCTTTTATGCGTATCGATCAAGTCATGAATATCGACATCACTGACACCATCGCCATAAGTCAGCATAAACGGCTCATTGCCAATATATTTCTGTACGCGCTTGATGCGTGCGCCTGTCTGCGCATCCAACCCTGTATCCACGAGTGTCACTTTCCACGGTTCTGATACATTGTTGTGCACCGTCATGCGATTGCCCTGTGTAAAATCGAAGGTGACGTCCGACGTATGCAAATAGTAGTCAGCAAAGTATTCCTTGATCATATAGCCTTTATAACCAAGGCAAATGACAAATTCGTGAAAGCCGTAGTGGGAGTAGATCTTCATAATATGCCAGAGGATCGGTTTCCCCCCGATTTCAATCATCGGCTTTGGTCTGGACACAGACTCTTCGCTGATTCGCGTGCCGCGTCCACCTGCTAAAATCACGACCTTCATACAAGTTTCTCCCCTCTGCCGCAAACAGACCTGCATCAGCTGCTCCTGCACTACTCACATCAATTCTTTATACATTCGCTCCCACCCCGGCAGAATCCTTCCTCCGCGCCACGGCATCATCACCTCACGCGTCCGATAGGTTTTTTCTCCCCAGTCCACGGGGAATTTCACGCCCAAAAGGTTCTCATAGCGATGAACCAACTCCTTCAGTGTAATGGCATGTCCTGACGACACGACATAGTTTCCGCATTGCTCAATATGCCCTTCTGCAAGATACTGTCCTGCCAACAGAAAAGCTCTTGCGGCATCCTTGACATGGACAAAATCCACATGCTGTTCTCCCTTTGACAGAGCGAGCCGTTTCCCCTGCGCAGCAAGTTTCGGCAAAACGGCAAGAAGCTTGTTTCTGCGGTCATTCTCGCCGTATGTGTCAAAGAGCGTCAAGCGAATCGTATGCAGATCATACGCAGATTCATAGAATCGAACCATCGCATCAAATGCCTCTTTGGATGCCGCATACAGATTCACCGGCTCATATACATCGCCATGATAGTGCTGCCAAGAGGAACGTGCATAGACAAAATTCTGTACGCCATGCTGTGCCATGCCATCGAGGAGCTTTGTGCCAAATGTGATATTGGCAGCAATCAGTGCATCGATTTCCTCCGGGGAATGTACCGTCGTATAGTACGTGGCGAGATGAAAGACAACATCCGGCGCAGCAGTGTCTACAATCTCCGACAGCGGCATTTCATCTGCATCATAAAACTGCACATTGTCCTGCACTGTCGGCGGCAGAAGATCACACCGCGACGTGGAGCGCACAATCGCCGAAACATGCCACCCCGCTGCATGCAGGCACTCCGCCGCATATCCTCCGACAAATCCCGTGGCGCCCGTAATCAAAGCCCTATACTTCATGGTTCTCCCCCACAAAAATCATTCCGCCATTGCCGGAGCTGAACATCTGCGGGAAAGACACGTGCAAAATGCGGCAATGAGCTTTTGCTCTCTTCCCTGAGAATCGGCGGCAGCTTATATCCTGTCATCGGCTTTTGCGCGGTAAAAATAGTACGAAGTTCATCGGGCAGACCATACAAGAAAAACTCGTGCGGCACGCGCCCAATGGCCTCACAAAAACAATATTGATGCTTGTCCTCTTGGAGCATTTTTTCATAGAGCGCATGGAGCTGACACACGGTATGGGCAACGGAAAAATCACGCAGGACCTTTTCTCGCGCTGTATTCCCCAAGCGGGCACGCTCCTCCGGATGCGTAAAAAGCAGCGCAATGGCGCGACGGTAATCGTCCCTATTTTTAATCAGTATCCCTGTTTCATTATGCGTGATGAGATACTTTTCTGCGCACTGGTCTAGTGCAATCACAGGAAGCCCTGCCGCCATCGCCTCCAAAAGTGCATTCTCTGTCGTTCCGAAATGGCGCGGGCTGAGCAGATAGCCGAACACGTCCATTTTGGCAAGCTCCGCACTCACATCCCGCACATAGTCAACAAAGCGAAACTTTTCCTCTATACCAAGAGCGGCTGCTTCCGCACGAATCTGATCCACATTGGTCAGATCACCGACCAAAACAAACTCAATCCTAGGAATATCTGCTGCTGCCGCACAGTATTTCACAAAGTCTCGATTCATCTTCGCATAGGACTGTGTGCCAATATAGCCGACGACAAAGTGATCGTCACGCATGTGCAGCTCATGTGAACGGATCGCATCAAATCCACCCGAACTATGAATTACCGATGTATGTG
>JABZYJ010000157.1 GCA_015265235.1 Selenomonas sp.
CTGTTATGCTCTACTGTCCGATTTGATATTGCAATTTAGGCATGAATAATTTTTAGATGTTTGTGTCCAGTTTTTGTTGACTAGTGCTCTCTAGTTTTATAATTTTTCCTCAATCATTTTACATTTAGTCAGATTCTTAAAAATATTAGCAGGGTACGATTCTGGAAACAATGAATCTATCGCTTGCGTTATTTTATTAATTAGCGGATCAACTATGTTTCCTATCGTATTGCATATATACTGTTTCTCAAATACAGTGGATTTAAATTTGTCATTTTTCATTCCTTCTCGAAGAGCAAAATGCAATATGAATCTATTTGCATGAATACAAATCAATCGCTCTCTATTGCTATTTGTTTCTTCTTTTTTATTTTGTAAGTATAATTCTACTTCTCTCATATATAAAATCGCATTTAAGACCACAAATGAATTCGTTGACGGATTAACTAATACCTTATATGGAGGCTTGGTAATATCCTCAGACAAAGCACCTACATTGCGCTTTGCTATCACAGTATACGACAAGTCTGCATTAGCACAAGCCAAGGCTACAATTGCCTCATCAAAGGAAACTTGCTTGTCTAAATTTGTAATTTTGTCTCCCCCCTTGTAAAGATATGCATAATGAACAAAGGTCAATTCTATTCTCAACCTCTCTTGCTGTGGATCGAGTGTAGCAAAATCTTTACTTTCAATCCTATTCTGTGTATTGGATAATCTCGTAATGCAAGTGGATGTCTCTGTGTCGACATTACTCAAATCAATTATTTGAATCATAACGCTTGCTTTGCCAAGCTGTTCTGGATTTTCTTTAAACACAGATGCTATTGTTCCCGTTGTCTGTGCTCCATTAACGAGGGAAACTCCTTCTAGTGCAAATAAACCAGTGGCGTTTGTGGTAGAGTCTTTAGCTTTACGCTTTATTGATTTACATAACACCTTTACCCCATTATTATAATAATAAAATTTTTCTGGTTCTTCTAGTAAAACTCTCTTCATCCCTTCATTTACATCTGTATTGCCCTTATAAAATCTAATATTCTTTGCAAATAACAAATTCCCATACTTCTTATACCACTCTCCTAAGGTACTAGCAGAAATTATTCCATAATACGATCTGAACGGAGTATCTGTCTTTCCCCAGTTAAGCAATATAACATCCTCAATATCAATACTCATAGAATCCTGCCCATTCGCTAAAAATGTATAAATATCTTTAAGATTGATCTCCTCAAACACCAAGATAGTGCTTATACCATCATTAGTTTGTTCTACAAGTTTGTTTATAGGATTTAGAACAAATTCTTGTTGACATGGATCTCCTGTGTGTATAAAGATAGCATGTATTTGATACCCCATCTGAGTCAAAGCTACATCTATATCAGAGGTCTTTGCCATTATTCTATCATTTCCACCTTTAAGATCCAATTCTAATACCCGCTGAATTGCATGAGCAAACGATATTGCTTCTTCTTGTTTTATGGATCCCGTACCATTAGATCTCCATTTGCTCTGAACGACAAAAAGTTTCCTTTGAGATTCATCTAAATAAATCGCATCAATTCCCATGTCATGATATCCATCTGTAATGTGGATGCAAGCCTGTGACACTTCGAGCCCTGATTTCATAACAAGAGCAAATCCAGCTAAGGCTCTTGTTTCAAAGTGATGTGTTGTATCATTGGGAGAATCCTTCATATCGACGTGCCCTTCAAACAGTTCTTTCATTCTTATATCTACACGTCGCATATTGATATTAATCGCCATGGTAAATTTTCCTTTCTAAAATCAAAAGATATTGTAATCTTTTTCACGCTTTTGCACGATTATATGGAGACAGGGGTACTTGGTGACTGCCCCACAATCTGCCTGATATACTCTCATAGACGTTTTTCGGTCACACAGTGACCTGTTCTCGTGTGCCTTTATTTACCAGATGTACTTTCAATCTTCCTCCTAAGCACTTGTATTAATGCGCAATATTGTGTATAGTGTATATTGAAACGGGGGCATAGTGATGAAGATTTCCGAGCTTATCAAGATTCTCAAGAAGAACGGCTGCTTCAAAAAGCGAAGCGGTGGAAGTCATGATATCTGGTACAGCCCCATCACAAAGAACCTATTCCAAGTCCCGTGCCACAGCAGCCAAGAGGCAGGAACGGGACTCACGAACGCCATCATGAAGCAAGCAGGATTGAAATAACGTATAGAAAGGATGCCCCTCTATGAAATACGTATACCCCGCTCTTTTTCAGCCCGAAGAGGGCGGTTTCTTCATCTCGTTCCCCGACATTGACGGTTGCTTTACACAGGCATCCACCATTCCGGAGGGGCTCGACATGGCAGCCGACGCACTTAGCCTCATGCTGTGGCACATGGAAGAGGAGCACATGGAAATCCCTGCACCTTCCCCCATTTCCTCATTGAACGGCGATAACAGCAGTTTTGCGACTCTTATCAGCGCGGATACGCTAGCCTATCGCCAACTGCACGATACAAAGGCCGTGCGAAAGAACTTGTCCATTCCACGCTGGCTCGATACGCTCGCCGTGCAGCACAACATCAACTTCTCGAACATCCTGCAAAATGCCCTTATGCGTGAACTCGGCGTGAGCAAGGCATAAACAAGAATTCAATCCCATTGTTGTGAATTTCGACGGATAATCCCTGTAAATCAACCTTTCGCCCATCCGGGCGCAGGAAGTCTTTATCCATTTTTCCGATATGCCCGAATGGCAGTGCCCCAAAAATCATCACACTCTCTGATGACTTAGACACCTAATTGCCAATATTGCTTTTAAAGCCTTACGCCTCTGTTGGGGATCAGCATAGCGGACAAAAATACAATTCAGCAGCATATTGAATATACTCGCACCACAAAAACCTATGCCTACCAACAGAAAAACATCGTTCTCATTCACGGCAACACCTTTATAAAGCAAATTGGCGGATGATGTCAAAGACATCACTATCATTGTAAATACTAGGTCGCGAACGAACTCCTTCCGATCTGTTTTATACGGCATCACTTTATCGCGATATTCTTTCCCATAGTTGATGAGATAGGCTCGGATCCTCCGCTTCTCTGCTGTGCTATAGTCCTTAGAACACAGCGTCTCCGTATATATATCCATCAAAACAGTATAAGCCGTAGCCATTTGACATGGCGAAACAGCGTATCGCTCACTCACCCTTCTCTTCAAGATTTGAATTTCTTCCTTTGTAGGAGCTATCCCCATCCTTACAAAGGAGAGAATGCCCTCCCGAAAGGCACGGTTTGCTCTCACCACCGGAAAAAATAAGTATTCAACATATTCTGCCAGTTTCCTAATCACAAAAACAGCAAGAGCAATCGCCCCTGCGTATACGGAAGAAAACCGTTTAATCTCATCGAACTCAAGCATATATATCCCTCTTTCCTGCTAGGCTGCATGTCACTCATAAACGATGTCCCATCTCATGTATCAGACGATACACCTCTTCTTCTGATCCACTCTGTCACAACAGTGTTCAGTGCCTTCTTGATATCCGCTGCCTTCTTATCATAATTCTTTTCATCATAGGCAAGATATCCGACCGTCATATACACACCGGGACGAAACGTCTTTTTAGCGAAATCCGGCAATTTCTTCTTGATATCCTCATAGAGTTCACGACGAATCTCAACCGCATCACGGAAGTTATCCTTTTTATCATCGATGTTTGCTCGCAGCTTCACCGCCAGTATATAGGCGCCAGCCTGCTCCGCCTCATCCATTGTCCCCGAGAAATTGACATCGTTTTCAAATTGCAAATACAGATCCTCGATATGTTCATTGATCCCCATCGCTTTCAACACAGTTTCTGCATCAAAGATATGGAGCCACATCCCCATAAACCCGCCGGAAGCATTGTTCACGTAGCCCCAGCCCTCGACATCGTACTCTGACGGTCTATTTTGCAGGCTCGCAAAGAAACCACGTGTGCCGTCATATCCCCATGCATTGATAGGGAGCTGCTTAAATCCTTCTGTGCGAGCCTCGATCTGCTCCAAGTGCGCCAAATAATCTTGAAAAATATCATTTTTGCAGGCCTTATACTTGCGCAAAATGTCGAGAATGTCGGAACGTGTATACTCT
>JABZYJ010000158.1 GCA_015265235.1 Selenomonas sp.
CCTTACAAAGAATGTCATGGGAACGGTCAGCGGGGAGCGTTTTGAGCCACTCGGGGACGGCGCGGACGATGCTGCGGCGTATGAGCTCCTACAGCGACGGATGACGATTCAGCGGACGCTCTCGTGGCAGCTGATCGAACATGGTGACACAATGGAGGGGCAATGAGCGCGTATCAAAACATTCTCGTCATCCACCTCATGCACCTCGGCGATCTCATGCTCGGCACGCCCGTGCTGGCCGCCCTGCGTCAGCAGTACCCTGCGGCGCGCATCACGCTCCTCGCGGACAAGAAGCTCGCGGATGTCGTCGCCGCGAACGAGCATCTCGACGAATGCCTCCTGATTGACAAAAAGGGCGCAGACGGCGGCATCCTCGGCATCCTGCGCTATGCAATGCGCCTGCGGAAAAACCACTACGATCTCGTCATCAATCTCCACCGCAACGAGCGCTCCTCAGCACTCGCCGCGCTCAGCGGCGGACGGTGCATCGTCGGCTATGCAAAACCGGGGTTCGCCCTCGCCTTCGACCATGTCAGCCCGAGTCAGAATCAGGTGATGCACGAGGTTCACTCGCACTATGCGGCACTGCGCGCGGCGGGCGTACTCAATGCAGACGGGACGGCGGGGCTCGAGATGTGGATTCCGCCCGCGGCGAAGGAGGAGGCAGAGCGGCTCTGGCAGGCGCATTTTGCTCCGACCGACAAGGTGATCGCCATCAACATCGGCGCGAGCTGGGCGACCAAGCGATGGATTGATGCGTACTTCGCCGTCGTGGCTGACACCTATCTCCGACGCGGCTATCACATCGCTGTCATGGGCGGGCCGATGGATATGGAGATGGTGGAGGAATGCCGTGCCCGCATGGAGGAACGCGAGCATCCGCACCTCCATATCTTTACGGGGAAGGTCAGTCTCGGCGTACTCGCAGGACTCCTCTCCCGCTGCATCCTTTTCATCACGACGGACTCCGGGCCGATGCACGTCGGCGTCGCAATGCACGTCCCCGTGATCTGTATGTTCGGCTCGTCGCCGATTCCCGGGTTCTACCCCTACGATGCACGGAGCATCTCCGTCCGCGCGCCCGTCTCGTGTCATCCGTGCCGCATCCACGAGTGTCCGCTCGCAGGAGAGGAGCACATGATGTGCATGAAGCGGATGCCGCCGGACCTCATTTTGCAGTATGCCGATCAGATCCTGCGCGAGGAGGGCGAGCGTCCCGCGTGCGAACTGCCCGCACCGACGGATTTTGAGACGCGGGTGGTGGAGATGGCAGACGGGCATTTTGCCCTCGCACCACGCGGAGCGGCAGGTCGGGTCGTTCGTTCGAGTTTACCGCAGAGCAGATAGGAGCATTTTCATGGATATGGAAAAAATCCGCAGCGTCGTTGCCGAAAAGAGCGCGCGCAGCAACATCCTCGTCGTCGGCGATGTCATGCTCGACAAGTATTATACGGGAGAGGTGACGCGCATCTCCCCCGAGGCGCCGGTGCCGATCACCCACGTGACGGGGACGCGCGAGACGCTCGGCGGGGCGGCAAACGTCGCGCACAACCTGGCGCTCCTTGGGACGAACGTCAGCATCGCGGGCTATGTCGGCAGGGATGCGCACTGCGACAGCCTGCTGGATAAATTCAAATCGCGCGGCATTGACTATGCGGGGCTCGTCCATACGGAGCGTCCGACGACGACGAAGATCCGCATCATCGGCGGGCATCAGCAGATGCTGCGGCTGGACTTTGAGGACGTAAAGCCCATCGACGGTGCGGACGCGGAGCAGTACCTCGCCTACATTGATCAGAAGCTGAACGAGAGCATGGACTGCGTCATCATCTCGGACTACGGCAAGGGCGCGTGCACGGAGTACGCCTGCCAGCACATCATCCGTGCGGCGCACGATCACGGCGTCCCCGTCATCGTCGATCCGAAGGGACCGCAGTGGGCGAAGTACAAGGGGGCGGACTATGTGACGCCGAACCTGAAGGAGATCAACGAGATCCTCTTAGAGCCGATCGTCAACGAGAACGGCGCGGCGGAGCGGGCGGCACACTATGCCATACGCAAGTTTGGCGTGAAGAACGTCATTCTGACGCGCTCGGCAAAGGGCATCTCGCTCATCCACGGACAGGCGGCTGTCCACATCCCGACGCGCGCACAGGAGGTGTTCGATGTCTCGGGTGCGGGCGACACGGTGATTGCCGTCTTCGGACTCGCCCTCGCAGGCGGGCTGAAGCCCGAGGACGGCGCGGCACTCGCCAACCTCGCGGCGAGCGTCGTCGTCTCGAAACTCGGTACGTATGCCGTGAGCCGTGAGGAACTGCTCCACGTGCTTGATCGGCAGGAAGGGGAAGATCTATGATTATCGTTACCGGCGGTGCCGGCTTTATCGGCAGCAATATCGTCCATGCGCTGAATGCGCGCGGCTATCGCGACATCCTCATCGTCGACGATCTGGAGGACGGCGAGAACTACAAGAATCTGCGCGGCCTCCATTTCATCGACTATCAGCACAAGGACGACTTTCTCCACCTCGTCGAGGAGGGGGACTTCGACGGGACGGACATCGACGCGATCTTCCACGAGGGCGCATGCTCGGATACGATGGAGTATGACGTCAACTATATGATGAAGGTCAACTATGCGTACTCCAAGGCGCTCCTGCACTTTGCGATGGGGGCGCGCATCCCGTTCTTCTACGCCTCCTCCGCCTCGACGTACGGCGGTGGGGCACATGGCTTTACCGAGGGGGATGCGTGTGAGGACGCGCTCAATCCCTATGCGTTCTCCAAGCTCGCATTCGATCGCTATGTGCGGCAGGTCATCCCCGAGGCGCGCAGCCCCATCGTCGGTCTGCGCTACTTCAACGTCTATGGTCCCCAGGAGCATCACAAGGGCAAGATGGCGTCGATCTTCTATCAGCTCTATCATCAGATACTCGATATGGGAGAGGCGCGTCTCTTCCGCGGGACAGACGGCATCGCAGACGGCGAGCAGCGGCGCGACTTCGTCTACGTCGGTGACGTCGTGCGCGTCAACCTGCATTTCTTCGAAAATGGCGGGGAGAGCGGCGTCTACAACTGCGGTACGGGCACGGCGCATACGTACAACGAGGCGGCGCGTGCCGTGATCGCCGCGCTCGGCAGGGGGCAGATCGTCTATCGCGACTTCCCCGAGGTGCTGCGCGGCAAGTATCAGAACTACACGCAGGCGGATACGGCTGCGCTGATCGCTGCGGGCTACACGGGCGGCTTCACCCCGATGGAGCAGGCGGTGAAGGAGTACTGCGACTTCCTGAATGCGGGCGGCTACTTCTCCTATGCCGAATAAGGCGATCTTCTTCGACCGTGACGGCACGCTTAACGTTGACGTGCACTACCTCCACGATCCTGCGGACTTCGTGTGGGTGGAGGGCGCCATCGAGGCGATCCGCTGGGCGAACGAGCACGGCTATCTCGTCATCGTCATCACGAATCAGAGCGGTATCGCGCGCGGCTACTACGACGAGGCGGCGGTGCATCGTCTGCACGACTGGATGAATGCGGAGCTCGCACGGCAGGGCGCGCACATTGATGCATTCTACTACTGCCCGCATCATCCTGCGGGGCGTGTGCCGGCGTATACACGGGTGTGTGACTGTCGCAAGCCTGCGCCCGGAATGCTCCTGCGCGCGATCGCGGAGCACGAGATTGACCCCGCTGCATCGCTGATGATTGGCGACGCGGCGAGCGACGTCACGGCAGCGGAGCAGGCAGGGGTGCGCGGCGTGCGCTATGCGTGCGGGAGCCTCGCGGACTGCGTGCGGGAGGCACTCGCATCGGCGCAGCAGGAAGAGGGGGGGCGGACAGGTGAAACTCGCCGTGATCATTCTCACGCACAATGAGGAGCATCATATCGAGGCGTGCATTCGGAGTGCAACGTTTGCCGACGAGATTCTTGTCATCGACGATATGAGTACGGATCGTACGGCAGAACTGGCACAGAGCCTCGGTGCACGTGTTGTCACGCACCCCCTAGCGGGAGATTTCGCGGGGCAGCGGAACTTTGCCCTGACGCAGACGGATGCGGACTGGGTTCTCTATGTGGA
>JABZYJ010000159.1 GCA_015265235.1 Selenomonas sp.
CACGGTCACACATTCCACCATGCCCGCCCAGAGCTGGCTGTCGAACTCTGCCACAGGCTCAGTGCGGTTTTGAGCCTCTTGATGAACACTGCCAATCGCTCAGACTACGCTTCCTTGGCAGAAACAGCCTCCGTCACCTCGTCAAGCCGTGCCTTGGCGGCATCGTACCTTGCCACAAGCCCCTCGTAGTGCCGCTGATACTTCTCCTGATTTTGTGCAATGCGGGCGTTCTCGCGGATGCATTTTTCCGTCATCTCCACCAACGCCGCCAGTTCCTGCTGTAACTTGGCTTTCTCCTCGGCAAGCGCCGTCGTGTCGCAAAGCATCTGCCTGACGAGCCGTGCATTCGATACAATCTCCTCCCGCTCCGTCACCAACCGATTAAATGCCGTGACAAAGGCTTCCTTGATTTCCTTCTCCGTCACATGAGGGGGTTGGCATTTCTGCCCTTCGTACTTGTTGTTATGGATCGTGCTTCCTCCTGCGACAAGCTGCTGAGGATGGTCAGGAGGATTTCAGCATCCCCATCTTTTCCCTGCTCCTTTTCGGCAGATGTGCTATAATGCAGCCATTGGGATAGGAGGAAATGATGAAAAAAATCTATGCCGTTCATCAGTGGGTGAGTCTGATCTGTGCGCTCTTTTTGCTGCTGCTGACGCTGACGGGGCTGCCGCTCCTCTTTCGCGGGGAGATCAATGCGTGGAACACGGTGAATATGCCGGAGAGCGGGGAGCCCATGCCGATGGCGGAGCTCTGGCAGGCACTGCCCGAGGGAGAGGCGGCGGTGCGTGCAGCGTATCCGACGAAGGAGATCCTGGCGGTGACGCCGGATGACACGGATGGGACGCTCTATTTCCGCGTCGTGGAGCGCGGCGGTGTGGCGGGACGCTCCCACATGCGCATGGGCGGCGAGCAGATCATGTACGATGTGCGTACGCATACGGCATTTGACCGCAAGGAGCGCATCTATCGTCATGATGGGGTGCAGATCTTCATGCACACGATGCACATTCTGCACGTCCGCATGGGCATGGATACGGGTGGGCGCGACTTTCTCGCCCTGATGTGTGCCCTCTCGGTCATCTCCATCGTGACGGGCATCTATCTCTATCTGCCGATGATGAAGAGCATGGCGTTCGGTACGCACCGACGCAAGACCAGTCGCGTGTTCTGGTCGGACTGGCACAAGATCACGTCGATCTTTGCGGGCACATGGGCGACGGTCATGTGCGTGAGTGGCATCGTGATCGTCCTCTACTCGGTCGGGATGCGGGACTATCACAGCACAGCGCATATTGCGGCGATGGAGCATTTTGCCGCGCAGGAACAGCAGACGGAGACGCTCCGTCCCGCAGATGCACTGGCACGCGTCGAGGAGAGCAGCCCCGGGCGAGATGTGATCTCCATGCAGCTGCCGACGGCGTCATATCCCTTCTACGTATTCCAGACCGCCGATCCGCCCGTGCGCGCGACGGACTTTGTACTGGGCGAGCAGACCTATCTTCCGGCGGATGGCGGCACACCGTTCACCGTCCCCGTACCGGCGTGGATGAAGGCGGCACCATTCTTCCTGAACATCCACATCCACAATCATGAGCTCCTCGCCGTAAAGATTTTCTGGGCGCTGCTGATCCTCATGACGGCGGCGATGATCGTCACGGGCATTGTGCTCTGGCTGACGCGCTGGCACAGCCGCATTGCGGCGGCTGCCGAGATCGCCGTAAAGAAACGCTCCAATGCGTCGTGGGAGGAGCCCGCACGCATCGCATTGATGAGCCTGGTGATCTTCGTTGCGCCGATTTACGGCGGATGGGCAGGCGAGGGACTGGCACTTGTACTCAGTGCATACCTGATCGTGTATTTCGTACGCGCTGTGCGCAGATGATCGTTTGCCGCTGTGAGGCGGCGCTGCACCGGGGAGGAGAACAGCGTTGACGCATCGAGGACTGACAACGGCGGAGGCGGAGGCATCACGCCGCATCCATGGGGCGAATGTCCTGCCGGAGCCGGCGCGGCTGACCTTCGGACAGGCGTTTTTGGAGACCTTCCGCGATCCGATGATCCGCATTCTGCTCGTGATGGCTGCGCTCATGGTCACGATGTACTTCGTCGGCTATGCGGAGATCTATGAGCCGGTCGGCACGATCGTCACGGTGCTCATCGTGGCAACGGTGACCGCGCGGACGGGTCTGACGAGCGACGACGAATACCATGCGCTGCGCGCGCGCACGGCAAAGGACAGGGCAAAACTGCGCCGCGACGGCGGACTCCATGTCCTGCCCGTGGATGAGATCGTGGTGGGCGACCTCGTCATCCTGCAGGGGGGGGACAAGATCCCCGCTGATGGCGTACTCATTTCAGGTGACCTGCGTGTGAGCAACGCAGCGCTGAACGGCGAGACGGAGGAGTGCCATAAGCGCGCCGATGCGGCTGCCGTGTTTCCGGAGAAGACGACGGGGGATACCTTTGTCGATGGCACAACGCTCTTTCGCGGGAGCGTCGTCTTTGACGGCGAGGGCATACTGCAGGTGTGCCGCGTCGGTACTGCGACCATGATGGGACAGATGGCGTCGGAGATGCAGGCGCGTGAGCCCGCGTCTCCGCTGCAGGTAAAACTCGCCAAGCTCGCCGATCAGATCTCGGCGTTCGGCTACATCTCGGGCATCGTGATCGTCGCGCTCTACATGATGTTCTTCACCCTGCGCGCGGGCGGCATCGAGGCCTATGTCCTCCTCGGCTGGGGACAGGTTCTCGTGGACGTGATCGAGGCGGTCTCACTCGCCATCCTCATCATCGTCTGTGCTGTACCTGAGGGGCTGCCGCTTATGATCTCCATCGTCCTGATGCAGAACACGAGCCGCATGCTCTCACGCGGCGTGCTCGTGCGCCGCGCCGTCGGCATCGAGACGGCGGGTGCGCTGAACATTCTCTTTAGCGATAAAACGGGGACGATCACGGGCGGACGGCTCTCGGTGGTCGAGTTTTTCACGGCAGATGGGACGGTCTACGGCGCCGATCTCCTCGCGGGAGAGACGGTGCTCGCGGCGCAGCTGCGGCGCGCCATCGGCCGGAACACCGCCTCCATGTACGATGAGAGCGGGACCGTCGTCGGCGGGAACCCGACCGATCAGGCGGTCATGTATGCCCTGGGGGAAAAGAACTGCCGCGCCCTACAGGCGGATGAAACATCCCAGGCAGGGCAGCGGCAGACGTTTAACTCGGTGAACAAATTCAGTCAGGCAGAGCTGCCCGCACGTGGCATTGTCGTCTATAAGGGGGCGCCCGAGGTCCTCCTCGCCCGCGCGCGGTATGCACTCGATGCGGCGGGAAATGTCGTACCCTACGATGCTGACGCTCTGACGGAGACGATCAACGCATACGCTGCACGCGCCATGCGCGTCCTTGCGTTCGGGTATTCTGCCTCGGCATTCCGCACGAATGAGGTGAATGCGGACACGGTGCTCATCGGCTTTGCGGCGATTCGCGACGATGTGCGCCCTGAGGCACGTGCGGCGATCGCCGAGGTGCAGGCAGCGGGTATCCAGGTTGTCATGGTGACAGGCGACCGCCGCGAGACAGCGGTCGCGATCGCACGAGATGCAGGACTCCTGCGCGTGGACGGGGAGCTTGTTCTGACGAGCAGCGACCTCGCACAGATGGACGATGCTGCCGTGCAGCGCGTCCTGCCGCAGCTGCGCGTGATTGCACGCGCCCTGCCGACGGACAAGTCGCGTATCGTGCGCCTCGCACAGCAGATGAATCTCGTCGTCGGCATGACGGGGGACGGGGTCAATGACTCGCCCGCCCTGCGGCGTGCCGATGTCGGCTTTGCGATGGGGAGCGGCACGGAGGCAGCGCGGGATGCGGGCGACATCGTCATCCTCGACGATAATTTCCGCTCGATCAAGGATGCGATCCTCTATGGACGCACGATCTACAACAACATCCTGAAGTTCTGCCGCTTTCAGCTCGTCATCAACATCGCCGCCGTTGTCGTCAGTGCATTTGCGCCATTCTTCGGCATCATGGAACCGCTGCGCGTGACGCATCTGCTCTTCATCAAT
>JABZYJ010000015.1 GCA_015265235.1 Selenomonas sp.
ATTCAGTATGTGATGCTGAGTACTCTTTTTTATTATGAATAAGCGTATGTGTAGGATTGAGCGCTGCCATTTTTCAGAGTCAGCGTTGAGGTGACTTGAAAAATGGGGACAAATCTGCTAAGATAAAGATACAAAAAGAGAGACACCGCAAGGCGTCACCTCTTCACGGTTGATAGGCTAACCGCTTAGTTTGGTAGACGTGGGCGGTTATTTCTTTTTTATGGCAATCATTAAGCCAGTGACGAGAACAATGATTAAAATGAACTCGTAATAACCCATAGTGCACCACCTCCCGCTTATAGAGTTGGAGAGGTGAAGAAGTTAGCCGCCTTTGCCTTTAGTGGTTCTCTTCAGGCATTATACAAACGATGGCGGGAAAGTGCAAGTAGCAACGCCTTAGATGAAAAGCTGATAGACGGTCTCGCTGCCATTGACAGAATCTATACAAACATCTTGCGAACGCTGTGTGAATCTGTTATCATAAAGACAGAAAAGGAGAACCCCTCTCTGGCGGCTGCTTCTTCACATGGCTATGAAATACACCGCTCACGTTTGGGACGCAGGGGCGGTTTTTCTT
Organism: Selenomonas sp.; assembly: GCA_015265235.1. Taxonomy (GTDB): domain Bacteria; phylum Bacillota; class Negativicutes; order Selenomonadales; family Selenomonadaceae; genus Centipeda. The sequence continues at coordinate 578 of JABZYJ010000015.1, forward strand.
TTGCAGCGTGATCGGACGGATGGCGTATGCGGCGTCTGTCGAAGGAGGGCAGGTATGGATGTTATCGTAGATCGCGGCGTGCTGCAGGTGCTGCTGCTCGCCGTGATGTTTCTATCCATTATGGTAGAGATCAAGACGGGCGGGCTGGGCGTCGGTGTCCTGCTCGGGATTGTCGCGGCGGCGGTGTTCTGGGGCAGTCAGTATACGCGCGGTCTGGTGGAGTTCTATCACATCGCGGTGTTTCTTGTCGGTGTGCTGATGATCATTGTGGAGATCTTGCTGCCAACGGTCGGACTGCTCGCGGGGCTGGGCGTTGCAGCGATGCTCTACAGCATAGTGCTCGCGCTCGGCGGCGACATCGGCGCACTTGCAGCGCTCGGCATCGCTCTTGCTATCTCAGTGGCGATATTCCTGCTCGTCGTTGCCCGTCTGCCGTCGAGCCGACTGTGGAATAAGCTGGTTCTTCACAATAGCTCGCGTACGGAGGAGGGCTATGTCAGTACCGTCGGGGCGGTCGATCTCATTGGAAAGATGGGCAAGGTGCTCACGGAGCTGCGGCCTGCGGGGACGGTACAGATCGACGGCCGCCCCGTGGATGTCGTCTCCGAGGGCGCATTTATTGAAAAGGGGACGCGCGTTGTCGTCCTGTCCGTGAGCGGCAGCCGTGTGGTGGTACGTGAGGCATAATGTTTCGGGTGGATGAACACACATCTAGGAGGTTTTCATGGGTACACTGTTCGGAGGAGCATTCCTCGTTGTCATCGTTATCCTGGCGGTTTCGATCTTTCTCCATTTCGTTCCGCTCGGACTGTGGGTCTCGGCGATCTCGGCAAATGTCTCGGTCGGCATTGTCTCCCTGATCGGGATGCGCCTGCGCCGCGTTCCGCCGAGCCGCATTGTTCTGCCTCTCATCAAGGCAAATAAGGCGGGGCTGGATGTGAGCGTCAACCAGCTTGAGGCACACTATCTCGCAGGCGGTAATGTGGACAAGGTGGTGGATGCACTGATCGCGTCGCATCGCGCGCAGATCGCCCTCCCATTCGAGCGCGCAGCGGCAATTGACCTCGCGGGGCGCGATGTGCTCGACGCAGTGCAGATGAGTGTCAATCCGAAGGTCATCGAGACGCCGATTGTCTCTGCCGTGGCGGCGAACGGCATCGAGCTGAAGATCAAGGCGCGTGTCACGGTACGTGCGAACATCGACCGCCTCGTTGGCGGTGCAGGGGAACCGACGATCATTGCACGTGTTGGCGAAGGCATCGTGACGACGGTCGGCTCCTCGCAGAGTCACAATGACGTGCTCGCCAATCCGGACGACATCTCGAAGACCGTGCTTGGCAAAGGCCTCGACGCAGGAACGGCATTTGAGATACTCTCCATTGATATTGCGGACGTCGATGTCGGGCGCAACATCGGTGCGGAGCTGCAGACCGATCAGGCGGAGGCGGATAAGCGCATCGCGCAGGCAAAGGCGGAGGAACGCCGCGCGATGGCGGTCGCGCGTGAGCAGGAGATGAAGGCGTACACGCAGGAGATGGAGGCCAAGGTGGTCGAGGCGCAGGCAGAGGTGCCACACGCCATGGCACAGGCGCTGCGCGAGGGCAAGCTCGGCGTCATGGATTACTACCAGCTGAACAACATCCAGTCGGATACGGATATGCGCCATGCGATCAGTGCGTCGGGGAAGCAGAATGACAAGCATCCGTCTGTCCCCGTAAAGTGAGGAATGCGCCATGGAATTTCTCGTCGTAGTCGGCATCCTGATTGCGATCAGTGTGCTCGATGACCGTGTGCGCGGAAAGAAAAAAGTTCCGCCGCCGACCGTACCACAGGAGATTCCCCGTCAGAGGCGCGGAGCACAGAAGGGCGGTGCGTTCGAGATCCCGCCGATGCGCGGCATCCCCGGCCGCATCGAGATCGGGACAGTCGATCCGACGGAGGCAGAGCGCGCACTGCGCGAAAAGTGGGAGACGGAGCGCAGAGCCGCCGAGAAAGCGGCGGCGGCGCATCGACATGCGGAGAAGCAGCGCGCCGTGCAGGAACGACGCGCTGAGATGCTGTCTGCTGCAGCATCTCCCGCGATGCAGGGGCTGCCGCAGTGGACGCCGCAGACGATGCAGCAGGCGGTGGTGATGGCGGAGATATTGGGGAAGCCGCGCGCCCTGCGCCGCTTTCCGCAGCGATAGCAAAGAAAAACGAGGATTGCCACATCGGCAATCCTCGTTTTTCTTTGCTCCTATTACTTGATCTTATTCAGCTGATTTGCCATGTCTGCCGCACTGCGGTCGCCCTCCACCGCTGTGATGATGGGCTGAGCACCGAGCATGACCGTGGAGCCGTCTGCATACGCATCCGCAGCAGCGTGCCCATTCTTATAGGCTGCCGCGAGGTTGCCCATGACGAAGTAGGCGCGCTCCGCTGAGGTCATACCGTTGGTAGGGGCGGGCGTCACGAACTCCTTCTTGTTAATGTAGACGGTGCCGTTATTCACCGTGACCTTGCCGCCGCTCATCTCGGTCAGCTTCTTGGCGTAGTTGTCACGGCGTGAGGCATTTGACGGATGATCGGCGGCACCGGACATGATGGAGACGACATTGGCGGAGTTGTTGCCGTCCATGTCGATGACGCGCTGCCATACAGCTGCTGTTGCTCCCGGGTTGTACGGAGAGCGCGAGATGTAGTCAAAGGCGAGGTTATCTGCCTCCCACTCCATCGGTTTGGTGAGTCCCTGTCCGCTCCATATATTGGCAGCGATTGCACCGAGCACCGTACCCGTTGCACTTGCAAGAATTGCGGGACCAAGCGAACGCTTCATGCCTTTGGCGGGGTGATCCTTCTGCCCATGCCCCATCTCATGGGCGAGGACAACGGCGATCTCATCCTCGTTGTTGAGGTAGTTGTAAAGCCCCGTATTGACGCTCATATTATGTCCGAGCGTACAGAATGCGTTGAAGCTGTTCTCATTGTTGATGAAATAGAGATACGGACGGTCGTAGATGGTCGCGTCCTGCGAACCGATCGCCGCCGTCAGATTGGTGAAAATGCGGTCAAGCTGATTGTTGAGCGCGTAGTCGTCATTGACCCCGTACTTTTCGCGCAGCTGATTGTTCAGCGCCTGACGACCCTCTTCCGTCGTATTGTAGTACTTGATCTCTTTGTTCATCTCAGCGGACGCCGCAATACCGCCGACGATCGCACCGATGATGTTGCCCGTGCTGGCCTCGGCCACCGCCGGGGTACTGAGGGTAATACCACTCGCCATGGAGATGGAGAGAGCAAGTGCGACACCGCTTCGCATCAATTTTTTCTTATTCATAATTCCTCCTATCATATGAACCGATGAACATATTATATCGGATGAAAATATTTCTGTCCAGTATAGAGGGAAAGAAGCGCGTCGCCGTAAGCACAGAGCAGGTTTTACGAGGGTAGGACTTTTTTCTTCTGCGTGCGCAGAGGGAGCGTCATTCTTGACACCATACGCAAAAAACATTAAAATATATAAGAATATGCGCTTATTTATGAACGAGGAGGTGGCCGTTATCTTTACGGAAATACTCATGATAATTATCGCCATTGGCGTTGGCGCTGCAGCCGGCTATACGGCGCGCAAGCGTGCGGCAGAGGCACAGATAGGATCAGCCGAAAGTGAAGCAAAACGCATTGTCGACGAGGCTGGGAAGGCGGCGGAGACGAAGCGGAAGGAAGCACTGCTCGAAGCCAAGGAAGAGATCCAGCGGCAGCGACAGGACTTTGAGCGTGACACGAAGGAACGCCGCAGTGAACTGCAGCGTATGGAGCGTCGTACGATCCAGAAAGAGGAGAACCTCGACCGCAAGCTGGAATCCATCGAGAAGAAGGAGGAAGGTCTCGCACGCAAGGAGGCGCGCATCGACAAGACGCAGGCAGAGGTCAGCGCGCTCTATGAGAGCCAGCGGCAGGAGCTCGAGCGCATCTCTGGACTGTCCTCCGAGGAGGCGCGCACCGTGCTCATGGCAGAGGCGGAGGAAGAGCTGAAGCATGAGAAGGCACGCAAGATTAAAGAATATGTCCAGCAGACAAAGGACGAGGCGGACAAGGCAGCACGTGAGATTCTGAGTGTCGCCATCCAGCGCTGTGCCGCCGATCACGTGGCGGAGACGACGGTCTCGGTCGTTGCTCTGCCGAACGATGAGATGAAGGGCCGCATCATCGGGCGCGAGGGGCGCAATATCCGCACATTGGAGACGTTGACGGGCATCGACCTCATCATCGACGATACGCCCGAGGCGGTCATTCTTTCGGGCTTTGATCCCGTACGCCGTGAGGTGGCGCGGATCGCGCTCGAAAAGCTGATTCAGGATGGACGCATTCATCCGGCACGCATCGAAGAGATGATCGAGAAGGCACGCCGCGAGGTCGATCAGCGAATCAAGGAAGCAGGAGAGCAGGCGACGTTCGAGACGGGCGTGCACGGCATCCATCCCGAGCTGGTGCGTCTGTTGGGGCGGATGCGCTATCGCACGAGCTACGGACAGAACGTGCTGGCGCACTCCATCGAGGTCGCGCATCTCGCGGGGCTGATGGCGGCGGAGCTGGACTGCGACGTCATGCTCGCGAAGCGCGGCGGCCTCCTCCATGACATCGGCAAGGCGGTCAGCCATGAGATCGAGGGGCCGCACGTCACCGTGGGGGCTGATCTCGCGCGCAAGTACCGCGAGTCGAAGGAAGTCATCAACATCATCGCGTCCCATCACGGCGATGAGGAGGCGACAACGGTGGAGGCCGTGCTCGTCGCAGCGGCAGATGCCGTCTCGGCGGCACGTCCCGGCGCACGGCGCGAGAGCCTCGAGTCCTACATTAAGCGGCTCAAGGCGCTGGAAGAAATTGCGGAGTCGTTTGACGGCGTAGAGCGTTGCTTTGCCATCCAGGCGGGCCGCGAGATTCGCGTGATGGTAAAGCCGGACAAGGTGGATGATGCGGGAGCGGCAGTTCTCGTACATGATATTGTAAAGAAGATCGAGGGCGATCTCGAGTATCCGGGGCAGATCAAGGCAACAGTGATCCGTGAGACACGCGTTGTGGACTATGCCAAGTAGGGATGACCTCTATGAGCGGGCGCGGGAACGTGCCCGCTCGCCGTTCCTGCTCCATGGATACGCTCTCGATCATGGAGATGGCGGATATGTTTGACTTTCTGCGCAGACATTTTGGAGGAACGCGCGCGGTGCGGCATCGGACGGAGCAGGCGCGCCCGGGGGTTCAGCTGCTCGCGTCCGTCCTCGTCTGTTTTCCTGAGATTCAGGCGGTGTCCTACGAGCCGCACAGCGGCCTTCTGACGATGGACTTTGTCCTGCGGGGGACGGTGCCGGAGGATGAGATGGAGGCATTTGCCGAATTTCTCGCTGAGAGCATTGAGACCTATCAGGGACTTGAGGGCGGCATGGCGAGCGAGATGGAGTTCACCTACGAGCACCATGAGGGGCTCATGATGCTGCATCTCGCACGGCGGATGGATGAGGTGACGGAGCGGGAGATTGGGCTTACAGTCCAGCTTTTGACCGATCGCTTCGGAGAGGCACTGCTCGTGGATGCGCATGGGGCGGACGTGCCCGATGCGGAGTTTCGACAGATGCAGCATGATGCGCTTGATCGTATGCTGACCGCCGTACGCGAGATGCCGCTGCGCGATCGTCTCGTTGGGATTCGGGAGCGCGACCAGGTCGTGGTCTATAACCGCTGATGGAGCATGAAAGGAGGGGACGCCGTGCGCATACTGATCGTCGGTGATGTTGTCGGACACGCGGGACGGCGTGCCTTTCGCACTTTTACGCCGCGTCTGCGCGCGGAGCGCGGCATTGATGTCGTCATTGTCAATGGGGAGAATTCGGCCGGCGGCAAGGGCTATACGCGTAAGGCGCTCGATGAGCTCTATGCAGGCGGAGCCGATATTGTCACCTCGGGCAATCATGTCTGGGATAAGAAGGAGGTTTTTTCCTTCGTCGATGATGAGCCGTTTCTCATCCGTCCAGCAAACTATCCTGAGGGAGCGCCGGGAAAAGGATTCTGTGTTTTCCCTGCCAAGACGGCGAGCATCGGCGTGATGAATCTCTCGGGGCGGTCGTTTATGCCGCCGATGGACTGCCCCTTCCAGAAGGCGGATGAGATTCTTGCCGCGCTGGAGGATCAGGCGGATATCATCGTCCTGGATTTTCACGCGGAGACCACGTCGGAGAAACTCGCAATGGCGCATTATCTGGACGGCCGTGCGGACATTGTTGTCGGCACGCATACACATGTCCAGACAGCAGATGCACGTATCCTGCCAGGAGGGACGGCATACATCACCGATCTCGGTATGGTCGGGGCACAGAATTCGGTGCTCGGCGTGCGCACGGATCTCGTCATTCAGAAGTTCCGTACGGGGATGCCTGTGCGGTTTGATATGGCAGAAGGCCCTGCGGAATACGCGGCAGTCATCGTGGATATCGATCCTGCGGGGCAGCGCCCTGCATCGATTGAGTCGCTTCTGCTGCGCGAAGCGGAATAGGGAGTCAAGGAGAAGATATATGCCAAGCGATTTGCATATCCATACGACCTTCTCCGACGGCAGAAATACGCCGGAGGAGATCATGGAAGCGGCAAAGGCTGCGGGGCTGCGCTACATCTCCATTACAGATCACGACTCGGTTGAGGGTGTGACGGAGCTGTATGAGAGCGGACACATTTCCTCCGGCAGCCTGAGGCTGATCCCCGGAGTGGGATTCAGTACGGGCGATGGCGGACATGATGTTCACATTTTGGGCTACAACATCGACATCTACAATGCGGATTTGCAGGAAAAACTCGAGGAGATCAGCGAGGCACGATGGACACGCTTCACGGAGATCGTGGAGCTCCTGCGGGGGCTCGGCTATGAGATCGGTGAGACTGAGGTGCTGACGGATGAGGGGATGTGCAAGGCAATCGGACGCTCCCACGTCGCACGTGTGCTGGTGAAAAAGGGCTACTTTGACTCCGTCCGCGCCTGCTTCGATCAGCTGCTGAAGCGCGGGCAGCCTGCCTATGTGCCACATTTTCGCGTCTCTGCCGAGGAGCTCATCAGCCTCATCCGCGGTGCGGGCGGGATCCCCGTTCTCGCAAATCCCAAGGCGGTCGGTGATGAGACGGTCATCATGACGCTCGCTGCGCAGGGGCTTCAGGGGATTGAGGCGTTTTATCCCACCTACGATCGGCAGGATACGCAGCACTATCTGGATGTGGCGCAGCAGCACGGACTTCTCGTATCGGGCGGCTCGGATTACCGCGGCTTTCCCGGACGCGGAACAGAGGAGATCGGTCAGTTCACGATCGAGGATGTTTACGCGAAAAATTTCTATCGTCCGCCGCAGCATACGTGAGGATACCGTAAAGGAAGCACTGATAAATTCGGCACTACCATCTTGACGCATCTTTTTCGCCCGCACTTCGGCGGAAAATCCTCCACAGAGCCCCACTCTGCGTCCGGTTTTCCACCTTGTTCGGACAAAAAATCTACGCCAATCTGGCAGACCTCATTTTATCAGCGCTTCCTAAAAAGAGGAGGGACACAATGGACGTAATTGCCCTTGTCGGCCCGAGTGGAACGGGAAAAAGTCACCGCGCACTGTGGGTTGCCCGAAAAAATGGCGCAGATGCCATCATTGACGACGGCATCCTCATCAAAGATGGGAAAGTGGTCGGCGGCACATCGGCAAAGAAGGAAAAGAACCGCATCATGGCGGTGCGGCGTACGTCGGCAGCATGTCCTGGAAGGACGAAAATCGCACGCCGCATCCTGATCCTCGGCACCTCGGAGAATATGGTGCAGAAGATCGCGAAGGCGCTTGGCATCGGTCCGGTCGGAAAGATCATCCGCATTGAGGACGTCGCCTCCAAGAAGGATATGGAGATCGCCCAGTATCACCGCCTGAAGCGTGGCGAACACATTATTCCCGTGCCGAGCATTGAGCTAAAGCCGCATTTTTCGGGGTATCTCATCGACCCGATCAAGAGTTTTTTCAAGACCTCCTCATCGAAGCGGCGCAAGCTCGGGGAGCGCTCCATCGTACGTCCTGTATTCAGCTACTATGGAAAACTCATCATCGACGACTCGGTCATCAAGAACATCGTACGTATTGCCGCCGAGCAGTTTGAGGATGTGTACCGTGTCGGCGGGACGCGCGTTCGTCACATCGTGAACGGGGACGACGATCTTGGCATCACGGTCTCATTGGAGGTTGTCTTCGCCTACGGGCACGCCATCCAGGAGACCATGGCCGCGCTGCGCCGCCGTCTGCAGACGGAGATCGAGCGCATGACGGGCATGGTTGTCCACGAGGTCGATATCCTAGTCAAGAGCCTTCACGTTGGCGCGCAGCCCTCTCTGCGAGCCGAAGGATAACGCGATGACGAAAAACCTTATCATTTTTTAAGAAAAAAAGGCAGAATCAAAAGGATTTTTTATGGGGATGTAGAACTAAATATATATCTATTACGTATGTCGATTTTTGTGTGCGTAAAGAATCGGGGAAAGGAATGTGACGTTTCATGCTGGAGCAGGTGGTCAATACCTCGGTGATAGATGTCAGCAGCCGTGCCATGGCAGCATCGACGCTTCGCCATGAGGTGCTCAGCAACAACATCGCCAACGTGAATACACCGAACTTCAAGCGGAGTCATGTCCGCTTTGAGGATCTGCTGAAAAAGGAATTGGGGCTGGAGGACGATCCGCTGATGCCGGTCGTACGTACGCACGACCGCCACCTTCCGCTAGCGTATCGCGGTAAGGCACACGGCGTCATCGAGCAGGAGAATACGACCAATATGCGCCTGGACGGTAACAATGTCGATATCGACGTTGAGATGGCGGAGGTCGCAAAGAACCAGCTTTATTACAATGTACTTGCCAATCAGCTGGGGGGACACATCAGTAGGATGAAGAGTGTCATCACCAGTGGTCAGGGCTGATCGGAGGGCACGATATGGGAATGTTTTTGGGAATTGATACGGCGGCGTCCGGACTTACAGCGGAACGCCTTCGCATGGACGTGATCTCCAACAATATCGCGAATGCGAATACGACGCGGACACAGGGTGGGGGTGCTTATCACCGCCGCTACGTCGTGTTCCAGCCACGTGAGAAGGGGCATGGCATTGGCTTTGAGTCCTTCTTGGCACGTGCGTCGAACCGCATGCGCCCCGGCGACGGCGTACGTGCTGTCGGCATTCGCGCAGACAACACGCAGGGACCTCTGGTCTATGAGCCGGGACATCCGGATGCGAACGCAGACGGCTACGTGGAGCGCCCAAACGTCAACATTGTCGCCGAAATGGTCGATATGATCTCGGCATCGCGCGGCTACGAGGCAAATACGACGACGATCAACGCAGCGAAGTCCATGGTCAATGCGGCACTCCGTATTGGCAACGGAAACTGATGCACACATTGTAAGGGGGATCCATTATGGAAGTACAAGCACTGCAAATGACTCCTGTAACGATGCGTGCACCCAGCCATCTGGGCGAGACCATCGACAAATCCCAGCGTAAAGATTTCGGCACCTATCTAAAAGATGCCCTCTCCGAAGTCAATCATCTTCAGCTCGCATCAGAGGAACAGACGAAGCTGCTCGCCGCGGGCGAAGTAGAAGATGTATCTCAGGTTATCGTGGCGGGGCAGAAGGCTGAAATTGCCCTGCAGCTTACCTTGCAGATGCGCAATCGCGCTGTTTCTGCCTATCAGGAAATCATGCGGATGCAGGTATAACCAAAACTGCCGTTCTGTTTGCACCCTCGCGGGGAAGCACAACCGCGGTGACTTGAAGGGAAAGAGATTATGGGAGAGTGGAAAGAGCGCAGCCTTGCCTTGTGGAAACGCTTTGACAAGCGGCAGCGCTACATCATGCTCGGCTCGGCACTCGCAATTCTCGTACTGATCTTCGGTCTCAGTTTCTGGTACGGCAGCAAGCCCGATATGGTGCCGCTGTTCACCGACATGGAGACCAAGGATGCGGGCGAGGTCGCGAATCAGCTGCGTGAATCGAAGATCAGTTACGAAATACAGGAGAATAAGTCGGGCACGACGATTCTCGTTCCGACGGCGAATGTGCATGAGGCACGTCTCAATCTTGCCGTGCAGGGACTTCCGCACGGGAACAAGGGATTCGAGATCTTCGATGACAGCAAACTCGGTGTGACCGAGTTCCAGAATCGCGTCAACTATCTGCAGGCACTGCAGGGCGAGCTGACGCGCACCATCGAGCAGATCGAGGCCGTCGATAAAGCACGTGTTCACATCGTGCTGCCCGAGGACAGCCTTTACAAAAAAGAGGAGAAGCCGGCGACGGCTTCCATTATGCTGCGCCTGAAGCCGCACGCGGAGCTGACGAAAAAGGAAATCAAAGGCATTGTCAACCTCGCGGCACACAGCATCAAGGGGCTGACGCCGGAGAACATCACGATCGTCGACGATACGGGCAAGATCCTGAATGATCCCGACGATCAGGATGAGAAGGGGCTTGGCGCAAAGACCATCACCCAGCTTGAGATGACGCGCAAGGTGCAGGACAACATCGAGAAAAAGGTGCAGACCCTGCTCGATCAGACGCTTGGGGAAGGGCGTGCATTTGCCCGCGTCAGTGTGGAGCTGGACTTTGACGACCGCCTGACGGATCGTCAGACCTTTACCCCTGTGGTGGATGATGCAGGCATCATCCGCAGCCAGCAGGACATCTCCGAGAGCTATAACGGCAGTTCGACGAATCCCGGTGGCCCTGCGGGCGTACAGAGCAACGTCCCGGGCTATGTCGAACAGGAATCGAACGCGAATGCTGCCTACGAGAAAAAAGAATCCACGAAGAACTACGAGATCAACGAGGAACGCCAGCACGTGATCGCCTCCCCAGGCTCGATCCGCCGTATGACGGTTGCTGTTCTTGTCAATGACGACGTAACGCAGCCGCAGCAGGAGAGCATCCTGCGCACGGTGAGCAGCGCGGCAGGCATCAATCAGACGCGCGGCGATACGATCTCCGTTGAACCTCTGCCGTTCAGCACGGAGGCGGCAGACCGTCGTGCCGCAGAGCTGCAGGCAGAGAAGGATCGTCAGGATCGCATCTTCTACATGCAGGTTGGCGCCGTTCTTCTCATCATCGCCCTCATCGTTGCCGCGATTCTTATGTATCGTCGCAAGAAGCGTCTCGAGCGCGAGGCTGCCGAGGAGGCAAAGCGTCTCGAAGAAGAGCGTCTTGCCGAGGAGCGTGCCGCTGCAATCGCTGCCGGCGAGGTCGAGGAAGAGGATCTCTCTGAGGAGGAGCAGCAGCAGATGAACGAGAAACTCGCGCTTCTTGCGCTCATCGACAGCAAGCCTGAAGAGGTCGCGCTCCTGGTCAAGACTTGGCTTACGGAGGAGGAGTAACCATGCCGGATCTATATGGCAGCGGTGATCTGACCAACCAGCAGAAGGCGGCGATCCTATTTATCGCCATTGGTCCTGAGTACTCCGCGAAGCTATTTCAGCATATGGACGATGACGAGATCGAGCAGCTGACGCTTGAGATCGCCAATCAGAAGCAGGTCTCGTCCGCCCTCAAGGCGGAGGTCATCTCAGAGTTTTACTCCATGTGCATGGCACAGGACTACATCTCCTCGGGCGGCCTGCAGTATGCGCAGAACGTCCTGGAAAAGGCACTCGGCCCGGACAAGGCACTCGAGATCATCAACCGTCTCACGACGAGTCTGCAGGTGCGTCCGTTCGACTTCCTGCGCAAAACCGATCCGGCACAGCTCATCAACTTCATCCAGAACGAGCATCCCCAGACCATCGCCCTCATCATGGCGTATCTGGAACCGGATCAGGCGGCGATCGTTCTCGGGGCATTACCTCCAGAGTCGCAGGTCGAGGTCACGAAGCGTATCGCAACCATGGATCGCACCTCACCGGACTCCATCCGTGAGGTCGAGCGCGTGCTGGAACGAAAGCTGTCGTCCATGGTAACACAGGACTTCACATCGGCAGGCGGCATCAAGGCGATTGTCGAGGTGCTCAACCGCGTCGATCGTACGACGGAGAAGGCGATTGTCGAAACCCTCGAGGTCGACAGCCCCGAGCTTGCCGAAGAGATCAAAAAGCTCATGTTCGTGTTCGAGGACATCGTCCAGATCGACGACCGCTCCCTGCAGCTTGTCTTGCGTCAGGTCGAGACCAAGGATCTCTCCCTCGCACTCAAGGCGACGCCGCAGGAAGTTGCAGAGAAAGTCTACAAGAATATGTCGACGCGTGCGGCAGATATGCTGCGCGAGGAGATCGAGTTCATGGGTCCGGTCAAGATTCGCGACGTGGAGGAGGCGCAGCAGAAGGTTGTCGCCGTCATCCGCGTGCTCGAGGACAAGGGCGAGATTGTGATTTCGCGCGGCAAGGGAGACGAGATGATTGTCTAGAGTTATCAAGGCCGCCATCTGGGAGGAAAATCCGCATCTCATCGACGTCCCCGCCCCCTCTGTTCCGCCGTCTGCGGACGGCATGGAGGATGGTGTCAGCGAGGAGACCGTCCAGTTCCTGCTCTCGCGCATCGAGGAGCGTGAACACGCGATTGATGTCCGCAGCGAAGAGCTGGACATGGAGATCGCCGTGCGCCGCGGTGAAATTGAACAGGAGCGGGAGCAGCTTCTCAGCGAGGCGAAAGAGCAAATTGAAAAGGAGCGCGAGGAAGCGCGTCAGGCAGGGCACGATGAGGGCTTTGCCGCCGGCAGAGAGGCAGGCGAGGCCGCCGTACGCGAGGAGATGGAGGATTTCATCCGCCAGACCAATGCGAAGGCGGAGAAGACCCTGCGCGATGCGCACGACGCGATGCGTGACTACCTCATGCAGGCGGAGGACGTCATCGTTTCGATTGCGATGACCGCCGTGGAGCGCGTTCTTCCACAGCACTTCATCGATGTGCCGCAGATGGTTCTGCCCATCGTGCGTGACGCCATCGAGCGTGTCAAGGATCAGAAAGAGATTGTCGTCCACGTACCGCCGGACAGCTATGACTTCGTGCTGATGGCACGCGATGAACTGCGCGGCATTGTAACAGCGGGGGACAGCAGCCTCTCGATCACGTCCGATGAGAGCCTTAAGCCGGGCGACTGCCTGGTGGAGACACCGAATGGCAGCGTTGATGCACGTCTGCAGACACAGATCGAACAGCTGAAAAAAGCGGTGCGGGAAGTTATGCTATGAATACGAGTGAAACGGGGGGGAATCCCCCATTTTCCATAAATATCCATAAGTTCAAGGATGCGCTCCGTGCTGCTTCGCCGATGAAGTTGACGGGCAAGGTGACGCAGATCATCGGGCTGGTCATCGAGTCGCAGGGACCGACGGTAACGGTCGGTGAGCTCTGCTATGTGAGCTCTCACTTTGCAGGGATGCCGCCCGTGCCGGCGGAGGTTGTCGGATTCCGCGAGGGGAGCGTTCTCCTCATGCCGGTCGGCGAGATGCAGGGTATCGGTCCCGGCTGCGAGGTCGTCGCAACGGGGCGTCAGCTGCGCGTGAAGGTCGGGATGGAGCTGCTTGGGCGTGTGCTTGACGGACTCGGCAATCCGATCGACGGCAAGGGACCCATCCTCGCCAAGGAGGAGTACCCCCTGCAGGCGCCGCCCCCGCCCCCGCTGCCGCGGCCGCGCATCCATGACAACCTCTACGTCGGTGTTCGCGCGATTGACGGGCTCATCACGATGGGGGACGGACAGCGTATCGGCATCATGGCGGGCTCTGGCGTCGGCAAGTCCACACTGCTCTCCATGATTGCTCGTAATACAGAGGCGGACATTAGCGTCATCACGCTCGTCGGAGAGCGCGGACGCGAGGTGCGCGATTTCATCGAGCGCGATCTCGGCGAGGAGGGGCTGAAACGTTCCGTCGTCGTCGTCGCCACCTCCGACCAGCCGGCACTCGTCCGCATCAAGGGAGCTATGACGGGAACGGCGATTGCGGAGTACTTCCGCGATCAGGGGCGCAAGGTAGTGCTCATGATGGACTCCGTAACACGCTTTGCGATGGCGCAGCGCGAGGTCGGGCTCACCATCGGCGAGCCGCCCGCGACGCGCGGCTATACTCCGTCGGTCTTCGCCATGCTGCCGCGTCTCCTCGAGCGCGCGGGCACGAGCGAAAAGGGGTCCATTACGGGCATCTACACCGTGCTGGTCGACGGCGACGATATGAATGAGCCGATTGCCGATGCGGTGCGTTCGATCCTAGACGGGCATATCGTGCTCTCGCGGCGGATTGCCGCGCAGAACCATTTTCCTGCCATCGACGTACTCAGCAGCGTCAGTCGTGTCATGTATGAGGTCGTCGCAAAGAATCATCTCGAAGCAGCGCAGGAAATGCGTCAACTCATGGCCGTCTATCAGGAAGCAGAGGATCTCATCCACATCGGTGCGTACGTCAAGGGTTCCAGCCCGAAGATCGACGCCGCAATTCAGAAGATCGACGGCATCAACGACTTCCTCTGTCAGGGCATCTACGAGGTGACCTCCTACGCAGAGACGGAGCAGCAGCTCATTGGTCTGACGGGGAAAGAAACGTCCGCAAATGAGGCGGCATCATGAAAAAATTTCGCTTTCAGCTCGAGACCTTGCTCAAGGTGACGCGCATGAAGAAGGAAGAGGCGGAGGTCGCCTTTGCCAAAGCCGTGCGAGCTCTTGAGGAGGAACGTGCCTATCAGCGGCAGCTGCTCGAGGAGATGGCACAGGGACAGCGTGACTACGAGGAGATCTCCAAGGAGGGCACGCACATTAAGATCGGTCGACTCATGAGTTTTAACCAATTTTTCGGGTGGAAACGTCAGCAGATCGAAGATCAGCAGCAGGTGATCCTGCGGGCGAACGCCGTGCGCCAGAAAGCACTGAAGGTGCTGATGGAGCAGATGAGCGCGCTCAAGAGCATTGAGAAGTTGAGGGAAAAACGCCTTGCCGAATACAAGGCGGAGGCACTGCGGGAGGAGCAGAAGATGCTCGATGAGATCGGCCTGCAGCTGACCATGCGCAATAGGGAATGGGAGGAAGCCGTATGATAGATCTTTCGGGCATTCAGCAGATTCAGGCACGCATCGCCGAGATCGAGGGAGAGTTTAACCTCAAGCAGCAGAATCTCCCGGGGTTGGATTTCGCTTCAAAACTCCAGCAGGAGATCGATAAGAACACGGCTGCAGCAGCGTCCAAGGCGCATGCCGCACAGCGCGTTGACGAAACAAAGCCCGTTGCATCACCGACGCACGCGGAGAAGGCAGGAAAGGCGGAACTTGCCAATCCCGACCTCACGCAGATGATTCATCAGGCGGCGCAGAAGTACCACGTCGACCCCAAACTCGTTTCGGCCGTCGCCGAGGTCGAGTCGGGAGGACATCAGGATGCCGTCTCTCCTGCGGGCGCGGTCGGCGTCATGCAGCTCATGCCGGAGACTGCCGCCGGGCTTGGGGTTGACCCGTACAGTGCGGAGGGTAATGTTGAGGGCGGCGCGAAGTATCTGAGCGAGTTGATGAACACCTTCGGCGGCGATGTGAAGAAGGCGGTTGCTGCCTACAACGCAGGACCCAATGCGGTAAAGGCATACGGCGGTGTACCTCCGTATGCGGAGACGCAGGATTACGTGAATCGCGTCCTTGATATATACCGCTAATCGGATGAGATAGGCAGGATAAGGGGAAGAGAAAGAGGGCAGGAAATCCATGCGGAAGAAACTGAAGATCCTATTGGTGCTGATCTTAATTCTCGTGCTGATTGTAGGCGGATTTGCTCTCGGCGTCTATCTCCGTCTCTTTGATACGAAGGAGCTCAACGAGGAGTATAAACTCCATGAGCTGCCTGTGGTCGGTGAGTACTTTGTACCGCCGGCGGAGAATGAGGAGGAAAGTTCGCAGTCCTCGTCCGCATCGACTTCGACGACGAGCACAGCAACGAAGCCAAAGAAGGTACCGGAGAGCGTCAAGATCACCAAAGAGGAAATCGAAAAGCAGCAGAAGGAACGTGAGACGGCGGAAAAGAAGCGCATCACGAAGCTTGCACGTCTCTACAATGATATGAAGCCTGCGGATGCTGCCAAGGTCATGGAGTCGCTCGACATCAATCTCTGCATTGCCATTCTTCAGCGTATGGACGAAGGAAATGCGGCGAAGGTGCTGACGGAGTTCGAGCCTGACCGTGCAGCGCAGATCACGCAGATCATGTATGAGGGTGCGCCGCGCCGTGCAGCGGCACGTCGAAATGCTCCTGTGCCGGGTGAGGCAGAGGAAAGTGCTGTCCCCGGAGAGGCGCAGAGCGCACCGCCGGAACAATAATACACTGATGAAGATGCAGTGCTGAGTGAATCGGCACTGCCGCAGAGGGACAATGGGAGAGCCTGTGAAGCTGCTGGAAGGAATCGCTGAATCGAGCGGTGCTGCCCAAGCTCTTCGCAGGCTTTTTGGAAGTCTGTCCGTGGGGATGGTCAAACTTCCGTTAGGGGGTATACGCTTGCGCCGCATATTTTTACTGGCTGCCGCACTTCTCATCGGGATGCTTGGCGTCCTCCTTCCCGCAGGGACGGCAGATGCCGCGTTCAGCGACCGGACGAAGGATATGGCAAAGATCACGGGCATCCGTATCGGGCGTACCGAGGGGAATGTCCGCATCGTGGTGGACTCCGATCATCCCGTCACCTATCGGCAGTTCACACTCGCGAACCCGACACGCGTCGTACTGGATGTTCAAAATGCGTGGATCATGCCGGAGGCGAAGAAAAACGTTCAGGTGGATTCGCCCCTCGTTTCGGGAGTCCGTGCCGCACAGTTCGATGAGAAGACGGTGCGCATCGTGGTGGATACGACCGTTGGGAAGGACGGCTGGAAGGTATTCTCCCTTGATGGCGGGAAGCCGCGCATCGTCCTAGACTTTGGCCGTACACCGAAGGTCACGGCGGGGACGAAGGCACCTCCTGCAAAGCCTGCTCCGACGCAGCAGCCGACCAAACCGACAAAACCGGCACCGCCCAAGACGACGCCTCCCTCAGATCAACGGGATGACGACCATACGGGCGATGATGTCGGCCATGATATCTCTGACATCATTGGCCTCAAGGGGAAGAAGATCGCTATTGACCCCGGTCATGGGGGCAGCGACTCGGGCGCGATTGGCCCGACGGGGGTCATGGAGAAGAATGTGACGATGCGCGTCAGCCGTGAGCTGAAGCGTCTCCTTGAGGCAGAGGGTGCAACGGTTGTGCTCACGCGCACGACGGATACGGAAGTCTCTGACAAGGGGGCAAATGCCACGGCAGTCGAGGAACTGGAGGCGCGCTGCGAGATCGCAAATCGCGCGAATGCGGATATCTTCCTTTCGATTCACGCCGATGCGTTTACCAATCGCGAGGTCAAGGGGACGACGGCGTACTACTATGCAAAGGCATCGGAGAAATCCAAACGTCTTGCTGACAGTGTACGTCTGGCGCTCATCGACGCCATCGGGACACTCGACCGCGGCACGCAGACATGCAATTTCTACGTCGTGAAGCATACGGATATGCCCGCCACACTCGTGGAGATCTCCTTCATCTCGAACGCAGATGAGGAGCGTATGATGAACAGTGAGGAGGGCGTCAAAAATATCGCGCGCGGCATTGCGGACGGGATTGCAGACTATTTTGGATGATTGACGAGAGGGGAGGGAGACCTTGAAGGAGGTTCACGGCTATCCGGCACGTGCACGGCAGTTCTTCATCGTGCTCTTTCCCATCCTGATCACGCAGATTTCCCTCATGGCACCGGGATTCTTCAATACGGTCATGGCGGGACACATCAGCAAGGAGGATCTCGCGGGCGTTGCCGTCGGCGCGAGCATCTTCTTCCCCGTATTCGGTGCATTCATCGGACTGATCTCGGGACTCACTCCTGTCATTGCACAGCACTACGGGGCAGGGCACACGCGTGAGATTCGGAGCGTCGTCCAGCAGAGTTTCTGCTGGGCGACGCTCCTTGCTGTACTGCTCTATGCAATCGGTGCATGCACCGTTCCTCATCTCGTGCACGCACTCGCGCTCGAGCCCGTGGTGGAGGGGATCACCCTGCGCTATCTCTCCTACATCGGCTGGGGGGTCATTCCTATCGCGATGGCGAGCGTCCTGCGCAACCTCATCGATGCACATGGGCGGACGCGCCTGACCATGCTCATCACCATGACGACCGTACCGCTCAATATCGTCCTCAATTACATCTTTATGTACGGTGCGTGCGGCGTCCCTGCCTTTGGCGGAGCAGGTGCAGGACTGGGGGCGGCGCTCAGCTACTGTGTCAATCTCGTCCTCAACATCGTCGTCACGCTGCGCATGGCGCAGTTCCGCCGTTATCGCGTCTTTTCACATCTGCCGCGCCCTGCGCTCGAAACATGGCGGGCACTGCTTGCCATCTGCGTCCCCATTGGGCTGACGGTATTCTGCGAGCAGAGCATCTTCGGTGCGGTCGGCCTTTTGATGGCGGCGTACGGGACGACGGTGCTTGCGGCGCATCAGGCGGCGATGAACTTCACCACCATCGTCTACATGCTGCCACTCTCTGTCTCCATGGCGATTACGATTCTCGTCGGCTATGAGATCGGCGGCGGCCGCGAGAGCGGTGCGCGCGCCTACATCCGCCTCAGCCGCGTACTGACACTGCTCTTCGTCGGTATCGTTGCACTCGTTCTCGCAGCCATGCGCGATACGGTCGCCGCGCTCTACACGACGGATCCCGCCGTACAGGAGCTGCTGCAGGTGTTCCTCCTCTATGCGCTCCTCATGCAGTTCAGCGACTGCGTCAATGCACCGCTGCAGGGCGCGCTGCGCGGGTACAAGGACGTGACAGTGACGTTCTGGCTCGCCGTTCTGTCCTTCTGGGGGATCGGGCTGCCGAGCGGCTATCTGCTCGCTCAGTATACCGATCTCGGGCCGTATGGCTACTGGGCAGGGCTGATCGGCGGGATCGTCGTCGGCGCGGTGCTCCTCATGATCCGACTGCGCATCATCGAGCAGCGAATGCGCAGAGCGATGCAAACATAAAGACGGAGCTCTGTGAAAAAAATCCTATTGAATTTCTCCGGAAATGTGATATGATGGTGCGTATGAGTACGGGGGGATTCGTCTCATAATCTCTTCGCGCATGTGATGTGGCTGGACTATGTGATTTTTTTCACTTTTGAAAAGGGGATTTGTCATGGCAGATCAGAAGCATGTCGTCATCGTTGGTGCGGGGTTTGGCGGCGTACGCCTTGCCAAGGAGCTGGCAAAGGAGAACGTACGCATTACGCTCGTTGACCGTCACAACTACCATCTGTTTCAGCCGCTGCTCTATCAGGTGAGCACGGCGGTACTTTCGGCAGCTGAGATCGCCTACCCGACGCGTGCCTTCTTCAAGCACAACAACAACGTGGACTTCTTCATGGCGAAGGCGACGGGCGTCGATCAGGGGCGCCGCGTCCTGCTGACGGATCACGGCGAGATTGCTTACGACTACCTTGTCCTCGCGGCGGGCGGCACGACGAATTTCTTCGGAAACGAGAGCGTCGAGCGCAATTCCTACGGCATGAAGACGCTGCAGGAGGCGATTGCCCTGCGCGGACACATCGTGCATGAGTTCGAGCGCGCCTCGAAGAAGACCGATCCTGCGCGAACAGAGGAACGCCGTCGTCACCTCAACTTCGTCATCGTCGGCGGCGGTGCGACGGGCATCGAGATGGCAGGCGCCATCATGGAGCTCATCGGTGTATTCAAGAAAGAGTTCCATAACATTGACTTCTCTGAGGTGCATGTCACACTGCTTGAGGCGATGGGCTCCGTTCTGCCGATGGTGCCGCCCGACCTGCAGCAGCACACCATTGATGTCCTGCGCAAAAAGGGCGTCGATGTCCGCCTCAATACGGCAGTGACGGCGTATGACGGCAACGATCTGGTCCTCAAGGACGGTGAGGTCATCCCCACCAAGACGGTCATCTGGGCGGCAGGCGTACGTGCGCAGGACTTCATCAAGGACTGCGGCGGTGAGGTGGACCGCGCGGGGCGCATCGTCGTCGAGGAGAACCTCCTCGTAAAGGGCAGCGACTGCGTCTTTGCGCTTGGTGACTGCGCGAACTTCCAGCACGGCACAGAGCGTCCGCTCCCGACGGTTGCCCCCGTGGCGACCCAGCAGGCGATGCAGATCAAGGCGAACCTCATGGCGCTCATCAGCGGGAAGACGCCTGACCAGCTCGGCAAATTCGTCTATCACGACCTTGGCGCGATGGCGACCATTGGCAGGGGCGAGGCGGTCATGAACGGACCAATGCCCGTACTTGGCTTTAATCTCAAGGCGAGCGGACTTTTCGCGTGGATCGCATGGATGCTCGTCCACCTGATCCGTCTTGCCGGGAAGTACGCGGACTTTACGGTTTCCATCAAGTGGGTTCTGAATTTCTTCTTCGGAACGCGTCTTGCCCGCATCATCCTCAGCAAGCTGGAGTAGGACTTGCACATCCCACTATTTTATGCTATACTTGCGCGGTAATGAACGCAGGGCGTTTGTTTCCATGCGTAAGAAATCACGGATCCGTAAGGCTGCTCAGACTGGCATCGTATGGGTTCGTGCTTCCTTCACCCGTTCTCGGCGAGACAGTCGAGTTCAACCAAGCGCACATAAGCGTGCTTGTATCCGGCAAAAGAAACGAGGTGTATCAACATGAAAGAAGGCATTCATCCCGAGTACTTCGAGGCGACGGTGACGTGTGGCTGCGGCAATACGTTCACGACCGGTTCGACGAAGAAGGATCTGCGTATCGATGTCTGCTCGAAGTGCCATCCGTTCTTCACGGGACGTCAGCGTGACGTTCAGGCGGGCGGACGCATCGAGAAGTTCCAGAAGCGCTACGCGAAGAAATAGTGACGGCGGTGAGGTGCACTGCACCTTGCCTCTTCACCGCACGAAAATTAGGAAGAGGCCATTGTACGAGAGACCGTGCAATGGCCTTTTTTTATATGACAAAGGAAAACTATGCCAAAGAAAATTACGGATCTTGCCGTCGGTGGGCAGGCGGTCATCGAGGGCGTAATGATGCGCGACGCACACCGTACGGCGACGGCAGTACGCCTGCCGAGTGGCGAGATCGACGTCGAGACGCGCACGGTCTCCTCCATTCGCGACCGCTATCCGGTGCTCAACCTGCCGCTCATCCGCGGCTCGGTCATCATGGTGGAGTCCCTCATCATCGGGATGCGCGCCCTCTCCTTCTCCGCGCAGGCGGCAGGTGAGGAGGATGAGCAGATGACGAAAAAGGAGATCGCCATGACGATCTCCTTTGCCCTCGTCCTTGCGAGCATCCTCTTTATCGTTATCCCGACCGGAGCGGCACATCTCGCGGCGGCGTATACGGACGATCCCATCGTGTTCAACCTCATTGAGGGCGGTATTCGTCTCATGGTCTTCCTCCTCTATATCTGGGGGATCTCGTTCATGGGCGGCATCCGCCGCGTCTTCCAGTACCACGGTGCGGAGCACAAGACCATCCACTGCTACGAGGCAGGGGAGGCACTGACCGTCGAGAACGTACAGAAGTTTCCGCGCCTGCATCCGCGCTGCGGAACGAATTTCCTGCTCATCGTCATGGTGGTTGCCATCGTCTTTCACGTCTTCTTCGGCTGGCCCGATCTCTGGCTGCGCATTCTGAGCCGCCTTGCGATCCTGCCCGTCGTGGCGGGGGTCTCCTATGAGATCATCCGCTTTGCGGGACGCAGTGAGAATCACCTCGTACACATCCTCATCACGCCCGGACTGTGGCTGCAGTACCTGACGACGCGCCCGCCCGCTGATGAGATGGTCGAGGTGGCGATTGAGTCGCTGAAGGCTGTGCTGCCGGCAGAGGATATCCCCGCGGGCAGCGGAAATTATCGGAATGAGCAGAAGGAGACAACGTGCTAAGCAAACTTGCTGCAGTAGAAGATAAATACCGTGAGCTTGAGACACTGCTCAGCGATCCGTCCGTGATGGAGGATATGGCGGTGTGGCAGCGTTATACGCGCGAGCACGCGGCGCTCACGCCAATCGTCGAGGCGTACCAATCCTACCGACGGGCGCTGGCTACCATAGATGAGGATAAGGAGATGCTCGCCGAGGCCGATGCCGAGATGAAGACGATGCTCATGGCGGAGATCGCGGAGGCGGAGGCGGAGCGCGACCGTCTCGCCGCCGAGTTGCCGATTCTCCTCCTGCCGCGCGACCCGAACGACGATAAGAATGTCATCGTCGAGATTCGCGGCGGCGTGGGCGGTGAGGAGGCGGCTCTCTTTGCTGCGAGCCTCTTTCGCATGTATGCACGCTACGCCGAGCGGCAGGGTTGGCGCACCGAGGTGCTCAGCAGCAATCCGACGGAGATCGGCGGGTTTAAGGAGATCACCTTTCTCGTCAGCGGTGCCGGCGCATACAGCAAACTCAAATATGAGAGCGGGACGCATCGCGTCCAGCGCATTCCCGTCACGGAGTCCGGCGGGCGCATCCACACCTCGGCGGTGACCGTCGCCGTCCTGCCCGAGGCAGAGGAGGTCGAGGTGACCATCGATCCGAACGATCTGCGCATCGACACCTACTGTGCGTCGGGCGCGGGCGGACAGTACGTCAACCGTACGGAGACGGCGATCCGCATCACGCATCTCCCAACGGGCATCGTCGTCCAGTGTCAGGACGAGAAATCCCAGCTGAAAAACCGAGAGAAGGCGATGAAGGTGCTGCGGGCGCGCCTTTACGACCGTGCACAGCAGGAGCAGGCAGATGCCGTTGCGGCCGATCGCCGCAGTCAAGTGGGCTCGGGCGACCGCAGCGAACGCATCCGCACGTACAATTTCCCGCAGGGACGCGTGACCGATCACCGCATCGGACTGACGCTCTATAAAATTGATGCAGTGATGGACGGTGAGCTGGATGAGCTGCTGGCGGGGCTGATTACGGCCGATCAGGCGGAACGTCTGAAACAGGTGAACTGATGGCGGAGCGTGTATGGACGATACAGGAACTGCTGACGTGGACGACGGATTTTTTCCGCACGCGCGGCATGGAGACACCGCGCCTCGATGCTGAGGTGCTGCTCGCTGCCGTGCTCGGTCGGGATCGCATGTATCTTTATGTCCATTTTGACGAGCCGCTCGAGCCTGCGGAACTGGCAACGTTTCGTGGCTATGTGAAGGAGCGCGGGGCGCATGTCCCGATGGCTTACATACTGGGCAGACGGGAGTTCATGGGGCTGTCCTTCCGCGTCACGCGCGATACACTCATCCCGCGTCCCGATACGGAGATTCTGGCGCAGTTCGCCGTGGATACCCTCCGTGCACGCGCAGAGGCGGGAGCGGGAGAGCTGCGCTTTGCCGATATCGGTACGGGGACGGGGGCAATCGCGCTCTCCGTTCTGCACCATACGGAGGGGACACGCGCAGATGCCGTGGACATCTCTTCTGCTGCCGCAGCAGTTGCCGCAGAGAATGCGGCAGAACTGGGTCTGACGGAGCGCATCGAGGTACTGACGGGTGACCTCACGGCGCCGCTCCTTGGGCGCAGCTATGCTATGATCCTGTCCAATCCGCCGTATATCCCGTCTGCTGATGTAAAAACCCTGATGGAGGATGTGAAGGCGTACGAGCCGCATCTCGCACTTGACGGCGGAGCAGACGGGCTCGCCGTCTATCGGCGTCTCCTGAGGGATGCGCCTGACCTCCTGACGGAGGGCGGCGTTATTGCCGTTGAGGTGGGCATCCATGAGGCAACGGACGTCGCGGCACTCATGGCGGCGCATCCGCGCATCGTGCGGACGAAGACGCTCTGTGATCTGGCGGGGATTGAGCGCGTGGTCGTTGGAGAGACCGCTTAAGGAGGGAACAACGTGAAGACGGAGATTCTTCGCCCTGCATCCACGGAGGATTTTGCGCGTGCTGCAGCGTTGATCCGCGATGGGCAGTTGGTCGCGTTCCCCACGGAGACGGTCTATGGTCTTGGTGCAAATGGGCTCGATGCGGCGGCGTGTGCGCGGATCTACGAGGCGAAGGGACGCCCCTCCGATAATCCGCTCATCCTCCATATCGCCGATCTCTCCATGCTGGACGAGGCAGCAGAGGAGGTGCCGCCCGCCGCAGCACATTTGCTCACGGCATTCGCGCCTGGCCCCATCACCGTCATCGTGCCGAAAGCTGCGCATATTCCGCCGCTGGTCACGGGCGGGCTGTCGACGGTCGGCGTGCGCTGTCCCGCCCATGACGTGGCACGGCGGCTCATCCGCGCGGCGGGGGTGCCGATTGCCGCACCCTCGGCGAACATCTCAGGGCGTCCGAGCCCGACGACGGC
>JABZYJ010000160.1:0-3733 GCA_015265235.1 Selenomonas sp.
CTATGACACAAAGAAGATGACAACAGAGGAGTTGAAGGTTCTGGTGTGGCGATACTTCATGAGCTATTGGAACAACCGTCGAATTTGTTCATCAAACGGTGGGCTTCCTCCGATGGTGAAACGTCGACAGTTCTACGACTCCATTGCTGCGACTGCTTAAGCATTCGTTTCCTTGTGAGAAATTTGTCAACTGTTCTTGACAATATCACTTGATTGCTACAATACAAATTGTAACGAGAAAGACCAGCGAAAGAAATTCGTATGGTCCCATCAGCAGCACCCCCTTACGGGAGCATGAATTGACCGCCTACCGCTCGTGGCAACACCTATGAGTATCATAACATAGCGTTCCTATTTTGTGAACATTTGTTTTGTATAAATATCGGAACGATATTGTGCGAGTTGATGCAATTTTCTCGTATTCTATCCGAAAATCTGTTGACAATCATATGTTACACAAGAGAGAAATAGAGAAAGCGCCTCACGAGGAGATTTCCATCCTAGGGGACGCATAGGAAAATTGTTATACTCTCTGTTTCTCCGTGCAAGCTGCACCTTGAAATCCTCAAACGAGAAAAACGTATGCGTAGCGTAAAACTCCTCGTTGTCCTTTCGGTGGGAACGCTCTACCTTACCGTTATGTCTTGGCGTGTAGGGGCGAATCTTCTGGTGTGCAATGCCAAGACGCTTTAACTCCTTTTCAAACAGCGTCAGATTTTCTTCATCCGCCGCTTGGAAACGCTTGGTAAACTCCGCACCGTTATCCGTCTGTACTTTATGTATCTGGAACGGGAAACGGCGGATGAGCTGCTGCAGGAAGAGCATGGACGAATATGTCGACTGCTCCTTAAATGCCGCAATAAAACGAAAGCGTGTGCATTCGTCAATCGCTGTATATAGGAAAGAATCGCTTGATAGTACCTGATGTCTTGTGTTATGCTTTTCATGAGAAAGCCTCCTTTGTGTGTGGTTTGTTGGCGTAGATAGAGCATAACACAAATTGGCTTTCTCTTTTTATTTACTTGTGTAACATATCTATTGTAATCCTACACACCCGCGCCACATCGAGATCGACCTCTGTCTTTACATTCTTAAACGCATCTGATACAATAAAGGCAGATAAAGCCTCCTGTGTCGTGCCTTTGCTAAGGGAATCGCTCTTAGTAGACTGCGCCCACAGGATGCTTTTTTGTGTTCATATATAGAACACGATTCTTTTTTATATTCTGTTCAACAATCCAAGAAAAATCCGTCCCTCCTACTTGTTGCCAAGAGCCATCATCGCGCTTTATCCTCGGATTCTTCCCATAGGCATTGTTAAGAACATTGACCTCAATACGGTCTCTTGTCTGATACAAATCGATCGGCACAATCATCGTCACGCCATTGATATCTTTTAGATCAACAACAACAACCTTTCTTTCTGCATACGAATCAAGCACCATGACAGGATCAGCGATGGCCCGAGGGAGAACCCGCAGCAAATCCGCATTAATCCCGTCATATGCCAAGATATGTCCTATTTTCCCTCCATCCATCTTCGATGGAACATTCGGTGCCCCGACCAACTGCAAAGAGAGGGGCGTGTACATCACCGTATAGGTGCTCGTGGGATTGATCTTCCCGTTCTCATTGTCATCGACAATACCATTCCATGCCGCCTCATCCTGCGCCAGACGCTCTGCGGCGGAAACGCGTCCCATCACATTCCCCTCTGCATCCTTGACACCCGCGAGCATATCCCGTATACTGACCGTAGATAAAGCATTCTCTCTGGCCACATTAACGCCTGCCTTTGAACCGGCTTTCGGGCTGGTCTCTGCGATCGGCGCAGTGGTGAGGGGATGCTTTTTTGCATCGTAAATTTCATAGGCTTTCACGTTGGCCGTAGGCGACCCCCCCATCACGTTCTTCGGCAACAATAACTAACGTACGGATCGTATCATTACTGCGTACCGGCACCATCAATCGGTAGTAATTGTTGACCTCATTTTTACGTTTTTTGGTTCTCCACTTCGCTCCTCACAGCCCGTGCATGCCTTTTTTCTTTGCGTTAGGAACGACCTCAACGACAACCGCATGCTGCACAACATCCCGAAAGTTAGAAAGCACATCATTCCGTGCCGCTCGATTTTCAGCAGACTTACTTGACCGTCCACGAATCAAATGCTTTTGTCCATAGCGATCATCATCTTCCGGCAGCCCAACAGATGCCTTAAAATCAGCTGTTGGAATGGGGTCTATCGTGCTTAGCTTTGAAATATAGTCGATGATTCCTTTATCCGTTTTCCCTTTTAGGTCATGACCCATGGCATCAAAATCAACGACTGGAGCCATTTCATCAAGATGCAGCCTGTCACGCGCTGCCTGATACAGAACATCTGCCCCCTCCGACGTCCCGCGACGGCCATCACGGAGCGCGAATGTCTGCGTGAAATAATCCATCGCCGAAAACTGCTCCTGCCCCTTCTGCGTACGCATCGTGCGTGCATAAATATCCGCATGATGCGCAAAGAGCAGCGCATTCATGCACGCGGCGCGCGACTGATGGTGCGCGGCCGCCCGCCAGCGTGCTTGCCGTTTCAATCCACGCGCCCATGCGGGGCGCGACCCAGAGCCGCTGCGGATACTTTTTATTCCCACCGTTTCAATCCACGCGCCCCGTGCGGGGCGCGACCGAGAAGGTCAAAGGCGGAGCGCTGCGGGGTATCGTTTCAATCCACGCGCACCGTGTGGGGCGCGACAGATACTTTGCTGAATTTGCTATGTCAGGCGTTTCAATCCACGCGCCCCGTGTGGGGCGCGACCTCTCTCTCTTCATGAGCATCGCGCATCGCGCACGTTTCAATCCACGCGCCCCGTGTGGGGCGCGACTGTACGGCACGCCTTCTTCTTCAAGGCGATCTGTGTTTCAATCCACGCGCACATGGCGCAGATTAGTGCGACAAGCATGCATACAAAAAATAGGCTCTGAGATTGATCTCTCAGAGCCTATCGCGCACATAAAAATAACCGGAGCACGGTGTTACACTGTACTCCGGATATTGTATTTTACTTATTCATTTTTTCATTGACAGCCTCCATGATGTAAGCCGTCATAGACTTTCCTTCTTTCTCAGCAGCTGCCTTGATTACGGCCTTTGTCCCTTTTGGGACTTCCATTTTCAGCTGTTCGTAATTCGCTTTGTTATATTCTCGCGTTCGCGCGATCTTATTTTCTACCCACCCCACCTAGATCCCTCCATTCTTATCTGATGCTTCCATTATAGTATAGATTCGGGGTAAAGAAAAGGAGGGGCTTGCGCCCCTCCCTGCTCCTACTCCATATACTCAGCTTTTTCGCTTTCGGGCATCTCACTCACTTCGAAATAATCTGCGATGTTGTCCCAGTTACACGCGCAACTCTCGTCTAAGTATTCTGGGTCGTATTTCTCCTCCGGGAGAATTTCCCATCGGAGCTCGTAGACAGGGATGTACCCATCCCTGCCCGGAGCGTCGTCTGGACAGAACGCCGAGGCTGCGTAATATCCGCGCCCCGTACCCGTGAGGTAGGGGGCTTGCAGCGTGATGAACGTCTTCCCGTCATTACTCTTGTACATTTCCATTTTGATTACCTCCTGTTTTCTTCTGGGCTTTATGCCCCTCACCTTTATCTTGATTTTATTATAGCGTGTATATACATCTTTGTCAATGGTCTATATACATATTTTTTATTTTTATGTGTATATATTTT
>JABZYJ010000160.1:3743-3973 GCA_015265235.1 Selenomonas sp.
ATATTATACTATTGCAATAGTACGATGTCAATATTTTATTTTAGGTTTTCTCAAAAAATTTTTCAACAAAAGAAAAAAGCGAAGACCTTTTATAAAGTTTCCGCTTTCTCTACTATGTTTATTTATTTTAATCCACTCGCCCAATCGGATGAGACAGGTATAGTATAGGCAATTATCCTAATATTGTCAACAAAAATAAGCCCCAGAGCCGAAGCCCCGGGGCGTTGATA
>JABZYJ010000161.1 GCA_015265235.1 Selenomonas sp.
ATATAACATAATCTGTGATATTTTTCAATTATTTTTCATAAAATAATTGAAAAATATCTATCTATTGATTATAAAAGAAAATATTTTTCGTTTTCATGGGATAAACATATTGCGATCGACGATTCTGCCGATTTTATCAGCGATTCCTTAAGAAAAACAACGATAAAAAAGAAGAACGATCATGCGAGGGGCTGCATCCTCCTCATATCATCGTCCTTCTTTTATGCTTTTTCCGTCGTTTTGTGATCCCTCAATGAAAAGATATCACCTCATATCTGCACGCGCCGACTGCCGTCCGCTGACGTCCTAAACTGTGCCGGGTTCAGTCCCTGCAGGAGGTCAATGACCTTCTCGCTCTCCGCATCGAGCCGCTCGATCTCCGTACGGTAGTCTACGATCTCTGCGATCACCCCGCGGAGCATCTGCGTCCCCTCCTCCTCCTGTTTCTGATACTCCTCCGTAATGCGCGCATGGATACTGTCCATGCGTTTCTTCGCCTTGATGTACGCGTTAAAGATCACCGCACCGGCGGCGATGCCGAGTGCCGTCCAGTATACCTCCCCACCGTAGAGACCGAGCAGCACGGGAAGGAGCCATATCCATCGGAAGAGCTTTTCCTGTGAGGACAGCTCATAGGGACGCATACGGATCATGCGCTTAACATCGTTCCACGTGACAAATAACCGCAGCAGTTTTTCCTCATTGGAGCCGTCCTCTGTCTCGTTATCAAATGCAAGAATCCTAAATTTGATGGTCTGCGGGATGGCGGCGCGGTTCTCCGCGACAATATCGCGAAAGGCGGAAAGAATCGAATCACGCCCAAGGGCAAGCGCCATTTTCTGCAGCGCGGGGCTCGCCTGCATCTCCTGCGGGTGCATCGCCGCATCCGACAGGAGCTGCATGAAGTCGCGCCGCTCGTCAAAGGCCTTTATCTTCTCCGCCAAAATGCTGCGGGCACGATCCTCCCTGCCGCCCTCATGGATGACCAGCTTCTCAAGGAGCGACTCCATGTGCAGCGGCTTTTCCGCCGCATCGAAATCGGCGACCAGACGCTCCAGGATGCTGTCCAGCTGCTGTTTCAGCGTGCGGGGCGGCGCCGTCTGCGTGACGATCTGCTGAAAATGTGTGCTGAGTTTCTCATAGAGACGCGCACACGATAGCGTATGCTCCAGCGCCTCCGACACCGATCTGTCGGTGTGCACCCTCAGATAGGGAAAACTGCCCTCTGCGGGCGGCGCGGGGCACATCGCCTTCATCGCCTCATACCAGCGTTTTTCCTGCGCAGCGGCAAAACTATATACCCGGCTGAACCGATCGATCCAGCCGTCGATCCGGCGGCGGATGAGCCCGTCTGTATCGCGGCCGAGGAGGCCTGACACGTAGGCATCAATGACGATGGCTGCCTTGCGGTCGAGCGCCCCGCCATCCAGTCCGGCAAAGTAGCGCTGCAGCCAGTGCAGGCTCACCTCTTTTCGTCCGAAACGGCGGCAGACGAGTGCAAAAAAGAGCGACGTTCTCTCATCGTCACGATGGAGTGCCTCTGCGCACGCGCGGTTTGCGACCTCCTCCTCGTCGCTGATCCACGCCGCGAGCGCAACGAGCGCGGGTGCCAGCCAGTAGCCGGGTGCCCGGAGCATGAGCTCCTCTGCCGCCGCACGCAGCGTGTCCTGCCGCACGACCGCGAGATCATTCGCCTCCAGAATGCCGCGTGCCATGCGGCGGATCTCCGCATAGTGGCCGAATCGATGCTCGATCTCCTGTCGCAGCTTCACCAGACGGATCTCCGCGAGCTGGATGCGGTTCGTCCGCTCCTGCTTTGCCGCATAGGCATGAAAATCCTGCGTCAGCGTCTCCACGTCCCCACGCAGGTCATCGACACTGCGCCCAACGGCATGGATCTCCGAGTGTGCCGCACCGACAAAATCACCGAGCGCATCCAGACGATCCTCCAGATCGGACAGATCCGGCTCGATGTAAATGGTATCGCTCATCCTCTATCTCCATATTTTGCGTTATTATTTATTATTATTACTTTTATTATTTTTATGGACATCGTGATACAGAAAATAGTATAGCATAGGCACACCCATGGGACAAGAAAATCGATCGGATGCAACACAGCAAATCACACAAAAAAAGTGGCTGCTGCACGACGCTAAAATTCTCGTGCAACAGCCCTGTTCCTCTATCAAACAAGCTCTCTCAGCACCGCTCCAATATCGCTGCCAAGCACAACACTCCGATCACGGATCTCCTTCGGCACATACGCATCGCGGCTCACGGTCACGAGTGTCACATCCGCGCGCTCTGCCGTCATGCGCCAGAACGGATACTTGATGATGCCGGGCGTATTCATCCCCACGCCGAGCTCTAGGAGGAGTGTCCGCCGCCCCTCCGTCCGCGCGAGATAGTCCGTATAGCGTACGGCGGCGGCGTGCCATCCCGCATCCTCGACAAAGGAGGAGTCTGCGCGCAGATTCGTCGTCATCTCCACACCATCATCGGGACAGCGGGGAATGAGCTCCGTCGGGATCTCCATCCGCAGCACATCCCGTGCGGGAACGATGAGTGCCCCGTCGGCAGAGAACGTGAACCCCTGTGCCGTGAGCATTGCACGTACGGCATCCCCGTTGTCATAGGTGCGATGCGCCGTAACACCCGCCGGCTGACTGCTCTGAAAGAGACCATAATCCCCCTGCGTGTAAAAGAGACGCTCTTTATCGAACCCCGTCCGCTGAAAGGCATGATCGACATTCGTCGTCAGGACGAAATAATCCTTTTCACGAACCAGATGGAGGAGATTCGGATAGACATCGCTCTCCGGCATCGGCGCATAGCGGTTGACGTAGATGCTCCTGCTCCACCACGCCCAGAAAATCTCGCGTGATGGAAAGGGATAAAAGCCCCCGCCGTAGATGTCCGTTATACCAAATCGCTCGTGAAAATCTGCGAAATACGTCATAAAGCGCGTACCCGCATAGTCATAGCCCGCTGAGGTGCTAAGTCCTGCGCCCGCGCCGATGAGCACGCAGTCCGCCGTGCGGAGCGCATCGGTGATGCGCGTGATGGATTCCGTCATGATAAAAGCCTTTCGTAGATGTTTCGGTCCTCGTCCTTGAACACGTTGAAAATGACACGTTCTATGGACGTATCACGCGTGAGGAAATCCCGCACCTCACGCACGGCGATCTCCGCCGCTGCTGCACGGGGAAAGTGAAACTCCCCCGTTGAGATACAGCAAAACGCGATGCTCCTGAGACCATGCTCCACGGCAAGGGAGAGACAGGAACGATAGCAGGAGGCGAGCTGCACCCGATGACGATCCGTCAGCGCACCGCTGACAATCGGTCCGACCGTATGGATGACGTGCCGCGCAGGGAGATTGTACCCCTCCGTGATCTGCGCCATTCCCGTCTCCTCGGGATGCCCCTGCTCCTCCATCAGCGCAGCGCATGCCGCGCGCAGCTGCAGCCCCGCCGCCGAGTGAATCGCATTGTCGATGCAGCGGTGACAGGGGATGAAGCAGCCGAGGAGAGCCGCGTTGGCCGCGTTGACGATCGCGTCCGCCGCAAGGCGCGTGATGTCGCCCTGCCAGAGCGCGATACGCGCATCAGAGGCGACAGATGGGAGCGCCATGACATCCACCACGCCGCGCGTCTCACGCTCCGCTGAGAGCAGCTCATCCTGCAGCACCAGAAATTCTCCCGAAAGCGAGCGCGGCGGACGCACATTCATCAGCGCGCGCAGAAGCCGCCGCTGCTGCTCTCCCGATGCACCGACCTCCGCCGCCTGCGCACGATACTCCGGCATCTCAGTGAGGAGCATTTCGTTCATTTTTTGAATGATGGATAAAGACACAGCGATCACTTCCTTTTACAGAAAACTTTTGCAGAAAAGAGAGCACTC
>JABZYJ010000162.1 GCA_015265235.1 Selenomonas sp.
GTGCCTGCGGCTGTGCGGGACGTACGGGCTCCTTGGATGCGCTCGATGCGCCGCCGAGCCCCGGCATGCGGATCCAGTCCTCGGAGATGCCCGTCGTCGTCTCTTCCTGTGCCGCAGCTGTGCCGGGTGTGCTCCCCGCACTCGCGCCAAAGCCCGTTGCGACAACGGTGACGCGCACGCTGTCCTCCAAGCTGTCATCGACACCGATACCCCAGATGATGTTCGCCTGACGGCCGTTTGCCGCATTCGTAATCATGCTGTTGAGCCACTCGGAGGCCTCGTTGACCTCGAACATGCTGAGGTTCTTCGATCCCGTAAAGTTGAGGATGACGGAGGTCGCTCCCTCGATGCTGGTCTCAAGGAGCGGCGACTCGATCGCCGCCTTTGCCGCCGCAACGGATGCGCCCTCGCCGCGCGCCTCACCGATGCCCATGATCGCAGCACCGCCGTTTGCCATGGTCGTATGCACGTCGGCAAAGTCGAGGTTGACGACGCCCTGATTCGTAATGAGGTCGGTGATGCCCTTGACACCCTGCCAGAGGACATTATCCACCTTGCTGAATGCCTCGGTAACGGGCGTGCTCTTGTCGATGATCTTCATCAGGCGGTCGTTCGGGATGGTGATGATGGTATCGACGTGCTGCTGCAGGTTCTCAATTCCTGAGTCTGCGTTGCGCGCACGCGTCATTCCCTCATAGGAGAAGGGACGCGTCACAACGGCGACGGTCAGCGCACCGAGTTCACGCGCACACTCCGCCACGACGGGAGCTGCCCCCGTTCCCGTGCCGCCGCCCATACCAGCCGTGATAAAGACCATATCCGCACCGCGCAGTGCCTCTAGGATCTGCTCGCGGCTTTCTGTCGCCGCCGCCTCGCCGATCTCCGGGCGCGCACCTGCACCGAGTCCGCGCGTACGTTTCTCGCCGATCTGGATACGTGTGGCTGCCTTGGATTGGAGCAGCGCCTGCGAATCCGTATTGATCGCCACAAACTCAACGCCCTGCAGACCGGAGTCGATCATGTTGTTGACGGCATTTCCGCCGCCGCCGCCGACGCCGATGACGATGATCTTTGCGAGCTCTTCAAAGTTATCATCCATTTCGAACACAGTCTCAGCCTCCATGTAGGATTTATCACAGAATCTATCAATAGACAGTATTTTTCCTCGTATATTTTACCATGAAATCCGCTACATTTCTATAGTGTAGAAAAATTTTTGCAAACCGATGTGAATGCGCTCTGCATTCAGGGATTGCGCAGCATGGACTTGTGTCCGCCGCTGCGATAGTCGCGCAGGAGGTAGCGGCGCAGCATGGCGAGGTTCTTGAACATACGGAAACCGAACGCAAGCAAGGCGACGTAGTACAGGTCGATGCCAAGGCGGTCGCCGATAAAGACGAGCGCCGCCGCGAGCAGGGTGTTCGAGAAGAATCCCGTCACAAAGACACGTTTGTCGAACCGCTCGGAGACAACGGCGCGCAGTCCACCGAAGGCGGCGTCGAGGGCGGCGACGAGAGCGACGGAGAAGATCTTCGAATACGCAACGGGAATGACGAGTGGGCTGCTGTAGCCGATCACGAGCCCGAGGAGAACGCTGACGATAACGATGTAGATCATTTGCTTTCCTCCTCACGCTCTGCTGTCTCACGGGCATAGGACTGCCGTATGCTGCCACGATACGGTGGGATATAGACATCGTTGCTCGCCTTGATGTCGAGCTGGATGCCCCAGACGCCGAGTGTCTCCGCCACGCCGCCGCGCATGCGCAGAGCATTTTCGAGAGACTTCTTATCGCCGATGGCGCGGATCTCAAACGGTGCGGACGAGCGCACATTGTTCACGGAGAGGGTCGGTCCCGCACAGCGAATTTCGGATGTCCCCGTCAGGCGCTGTCCATTGATGGCGATGGCCTCTGCGCCTGCGGCGCGCAGCTCGTTGACGACACGCAGGAGGTCGTCGTCATGGATGACATAGAGATTCGGGTTCTCCCCCGCCTTAGCGGGCTTCGTGCTGTCGTCCATGCGCACGATCACGCCCTCGCCTTCGAGCGGCACGAGTGCCGCGCGATAGCGCAGGAGATCCTTATCCTGCTGATTGTCCGTACTCGCTGCCGCCGTCTGCATCTTGTGCAGTTCCTCACTCAGTTCGTCGCGCTCGTGCTCGGTCTGCAGCAGACGGTCGGAGATCTCCTCGATGCGCTGCTGGGAGAGACTTCCCTTCGCGTCCTGCGCCGTACGGAACTGTACGGCGACCATAAATCCAATCAATACACAGACGAGGGCGATGAGCCACCCGCCGCGCCGGAATTGTTCCATTTATTTTCCCTCTGCCGTTTTGTCTGCCAGCTTGATGAACGGCGCATCATAGCTGAAATCCACATACTCTACGGTATGCCGTGTGGTTTTCTGATCGCGCAGGAAGTCCTGTGTCAGTGCCGCCTTGTCCGGAATCCCCGTCAGCTGCCCGAGGCGGATGGGGAGCGCCGTCTTGGTATAGGCGACGACGGCGTCCGGATTTCTGAGGCTGACCTCCGAGATCTCGCCGATATCCGCCGGGTCAATGCGCGCGAGAAAGCTGATCGCCTGCGCGACCTGCGGATCGGTGTTGTCGTCGCCGATGTAGAGGTCGCGCAGCTTCACGCCTGTGATGATGGGGATGTCTGCGCCCTTGAGCGAGCGATAGCTCGCGATCACCTTGCCCTGCCGGTCAAAGTCGAGATAGCCGTAGTCGCAGGCGACCGTCGCGACGGGAATGCGCTCGACGATGTCCATCTCGATCTTGTGCGGCAGCTGGCGGCGGACGACGGCGGACTCGATGCGCAGGTCGCGCAGGAGATTCGTCGTCATCTCATCGGTCTTTAGCTCAAAGAGCCGCTGCCCGTAGTGGATCCGTGCGATCTCACAGAGCTCATTCTCATCGAGATGCACGTTTCCATGAACGACAAGCTGCTGAAAGGTAAAGAGCGGCGAGTACACGAGGACGGCGATAATGCCGCTCGCACACAGGAGGTAGAACGCCCCGCGCAGAATGCGACGAGAGCTCATCGCCGATACCCCGCCAGCGCGAGGATCCTTTCACACAGCTCGGGGAACTCGATGCCGAGCGCACGCGCCGCATCCGGGACAAGTGAGGTCTCCGTCATGCCCGGCACGGCGTTCAGCTCAATGACGTAGGGGCGATTCTCCTCACTCAGCAGGAGATCGACGCGCGCGAGGCCGCTGCAGCCGCAGGCGACGTATGCACGGCGTGCCAGCTGCTCGACCTCGCTGCGGCACGCATCGGAGAGCGGTGCCGGGACGATATGCGTCGATGCCCCCGGGGTATACTTGCTGTCGTAGTCATAGCGTCCCGAGGCAGACTGGATCTCGATGACGGGCATGACCTCTGCCGCTGCAGGTGTACCCCAGACAGCGACGGTCAGCTCACGCCCATCGATGAACTCCTCGACGAGCACCTCATCCCCATAGGAGAACGCTGCATCGAGCGCGGGCGAGAGCTCCTCATCCTGCGTGACGATGTAGACACCGATGCTCGATCCCTGCTCCGGTGCCTTGACGACGAGCGGCAGGGAGAATGCAGTCCGTATCTCACGCGGCGTATCCGCCGTGCGCTCGCTCGCATAGAAGCTCATGCAGCGCGGCGTCGGGATGTCCTCGGCGGCCAGTACGCGCTTTGCCATGATTTTATCCATGGTCAGTGCGGCGGCGCGCACACCAGAGCCCGTATACGGAATGCCGAGCATGTCGAGCGTGCCCTGCAGAATGCCGTCCTCGCCATATTTCCCATGGAGGGCGTTGAACACAATCGCAGGATGGAGTGCCTGAATCTCCTCGGCAAAGGTTGCGGGGTTCAGCTCCATGCCGACGGCGGGATAGCCCTTGGTGCAGAGCGCCTGCAGTATGGCAG
>JABZYJ010000163.1 GCA_015265235.1 Selenomonas sp.
ATATGGCACTCCTCTTCCTCGTTGTCGCCGTGACGGGCATCGCTGTTGCGGCGTATCATCCGCTCTCCTCCATGCTCATCGGACGGACGGCGGCAGAGGGGCGCGGAAACGGGATGATGAGCTGCTTCATCGCAGGGGGGAACGCGGGCATGGCGTTTGTCCCGCTGATTCTTGTCGCCTTCCTCGACTACTTTCCGCTGCGTGCTCTTCCTCTTTTGCTCCTTCCGACGATCCTGATCGCTGTGCTGTTTCTGCGCTCGGGGCTCTGCGCCGTCTCCACCCTGCCCGAACACGCACCTGCACATCCGTCGAAGCTCTCGCACGTCCTCTTTGCCCGTACGACGATTACGCTGAACCTCGCGATGGGGCTGCGCTGCTGGACACACGGTGCATTTGGAACGTTCCTCCCGCTCCTCCTTGTCCACAGCGGTGAGGATACGCACGCAGCGGGGCTCTTTCTCATGATTTTCATGGTCGGCGGCATGGTCGGCGGACTCGTCGGCGGCAACCTCGCCGACTCGCTTTCGGGGCGCAGAATCATCGTGGGGGCGCTCCTCCTCGGTATCCTGCCGTCTGCCTATTACTTCACCCATGTCAGCGCGGACGTACTGGGGGGGGGCTGTCCTCTTTGCCGCGGGCTTTATGCTGATGGCACCGCAGCCGAGCTCAATCATCTGGGCACAGCAGGCACTCCCCGAGAACGCGGGCATGGCGTCGGGGATGATGCTCGGCATGTCGTTTGGCCTCGGCAGCCTCGGTGTCGCGGCGACGGCGGCACTCGGCGACCAGATTGGGCTCGCACCCGCGCTCCTCGTCTCCGTTCTTGCCCTGCCGCTCGCGGCCGTCCTCGCCTATCTGACACCGGAGCCGGAGCTGGGGCGGCAGGCGTGATGTGAACCCCGCAAGATATTCTGTGAATGGGGCATCGGCACTACTTCGGAGCAAACCTTAGCAAAGCAAGCACACGACCGTTTGCGTGGAGTACTGTTCATGCTTCTTTTTTTTATGAGTCCTATATTACTTTATTATGATTTCCATAAAAAACAACAATGCTGTCTATTACTTGAAAAGTGAATTCGATGCGCGTATGATAGGGGGCATCGGAAGGGGATTTTTCGTAAGGAATCGCTGATAAAATGAGGTCTGCCAGATTGGCGTAGATTTTTTGTCCGATTGAGGCAGCAAACCGGACGCATAGCGAGGGCTATGTGGAGGATTTGCTAACGAAAAGCGGGCGAAAAAGATGCGTCAAGATGGCTGTGCCGAATTTATCAGTGCTTCCTTAATGATAGGAGGCATATATCATGCTGCATAGTAAAAATTGGGATGGGTTTACGGGCGGCGTCTGGCAGGAGGAGGTCAATGTTCGTGACTTCATCCAGCGCAACTACACGCCGTACGATGGCGACGAGAGCTTTCTCGCACCGCCGACAGACGCGACGAACCGCCTGTGGGCGCGCGTGCAGGAACTGCAGAAGGAGGAGCGCGCAAAGGGCGGCGTCCTCGACATGGAGACGGAGGTCGTCTCGGGACTGACGGCATACGGCCCCGGCTACATCGACCCCGCGCTGAAAGACCTCGAAAAGGTCGTCGGACTGCAGACGGACAAGCCCCTAAAGCAGGCGTTCATGCCCTACGGCGGCATCCGCATGGCAGAGGAGGCACTCGAGAACTACGGCTACAAGGTCAGCCCGAAGCTCCATGAGGTCTTTACGAAATATCACAAGACACACAATGCGGCGGTCTTTGACGCCTACACGGAGGAAATCCGCGCGGCACGCCGCAGCCATATCATCACGGGGCTGCCCGACACGTACGGACGCGGGCGCATCGTGGGCGACTACCGCCGTGTCGCGCTCTACGGCATCGATCATCTCATCGCATTCAAGCAGGGCGATCTCCTCAACTACGGCGACGGGGTCATGACGAACGACGTCATCCAGCTGCGTGAGGAGGTCGCGGAGCAGATCCGCGCGCTGAAGGGCATGAAGGAGATGGCGGCGAGCTACGGCTTTGACATCTCACAGCCCGCGAAGGACGCACGTGAGGCGGTGCAGTGGCTCTACTTTGCCTACCTCGCAGCGATCAAGACGCAGAACGGCGCGGCGATGAGCGTCGGCCGCATCTCGACCTTCCTCGACATCTACATCCAGCGTGACCTCGCGCGCGGCACGCTCTCCGAGACGGAGGCGCAGGAGCTCATCGACCATATCGTGCTGAAATTCCGCATGGTGAAATTCGCGCGCATCACCTCCTATAATGAGCTCTTTTCGGGCGACCCGATCTGGGCGACGCTCGAGATGGCGGGCATCGGCATGGACGGCCGCCACATGGTCACGAAGAACGACTACCGCTTCCTCCATACGCTCGAGAACATGGGCCCCTCCCCCGAGCCGAACCTCACCGTCCTCTACTCCTCGCGCCTGCCCGAGACGTTCAAGAACTATGCGGCGCGCATCTCCATCCGCACGAGCTCGATCCAGTACGAGAACGACGACGTGATGAAGCCCGCGTGGGGCGACGACTACTCCATCTGCTGCTGCGTATCGGCGACACAGACGGGCAAGGAGATGCAGTTCTTCGGTGCACGCGCGAACCTCGCAAAATGCCTGCTCTACGCGATCAACGGCGGCATGGACGAAGTGACGGGCGTGCAGGTCGGCCCTGCCTACCGTCCGATCCGTACGGAGTACCTCGAGTACGACAACGTCATCGTGAAGTATGAGCGCATGATGGACTGGCTCGCGCATGTCTACGTGAATGCGCTGAACATCATCCAGTACATGCACGACAAATACTACTATGAGGCGGCGGAGATGGCGCTCATCGACACGGATGTGCGCCGCACGTTCGCGACGGGCATTGCGGGCTTCTCCCATGTCGTCGACTCGCTCTCGGCGATCAAGTACGCAAAGGTAAAGCCCATCTACAACGACCGCATCGTCGTGGACTACGAGGTCGAGGGCGACTTCCCGCGCTACGGCAACGACGACGACCGCGCGGACGAGATTGCAAAGTGGGTGCTCAAGACCTTCCTTTCTAAAATTAAGGCACGTCATACCTATCGCCACTCCGAGCCGACGACCTCCATCCTCACGATTACGTCGAATGTCGTCTACGGCAAGTATACGGGTGCCATGCCCGACGGCCGCAAGGCAGGGACACCGCTCGCTCCGGGGGCAAACCCGAGCTACGGTGCGGAGTGCTGCGGCCTGCTCGCCTCGCTCAACTCGGTGGCAAAGCTGCCGTACCACTGGGCCCTCGACGGCATCTCGAACACACAGAGCATGAACCCGTCCGCGCTCGGACACAGCGAGGATGAGCGCGTGGAGAACCTCGTGAGCGCGATGGACGGCTACTTCGATCAGGGGGCACATCATCTGAACGTCAACGTATTTGGACGCGAGACGCTCGAGTACATCATGGAGCACCCTGAGGATCCCGCCTACGCGAACTTCACCATTCGCGTCTCGGGCTATGCGGTCAAGTTCATCAGCCTGACGCGTGAGCAGCAGCAGGATGTGATCTCGCGTACCTTCCATGACCGGATGTAACGGTCGGATCAGCTCCACGGAGAGCTTTGGCTCGGTGGACGGCCCCGGCATCCGCTTCATCGTCTTTGTGCAGGGGTGCCGCTTTCGCTGCCGCTACTGTCACAACCCCGAGACATGGGGGACAGAGGGCGGCGAGGAGCGCACGCCGGCGGATGTGCTGCGGCAGGCACTGCGCTATCGTCCGTACTGGAAGGAGCGCGGCGGCATCACCGTCAGCGGCGGCGAGCCGCTGCTGCAGCTCCCGTTTGTGACGGAGCTCTTTCGTCTGGCGAAGGAGCAGCAGATCAGCACAGTCATCGACACGGCGGGCGGCCCCTTTACCGAGGATGAGCC
>JABZYJ010000164.1 GCA_015265235.1 Selenomonas sp.
TGCATGCCGTGCTGCCTGCCACTCTCCATGCCATCTTCCCATGCCTCCTCGGCACGTACCTGACGTGCGAGTTCCTCGTCCCACTCAAAATTGACCATGTCAAAGACCTCCTTCTCCAGTTTATTGGTAAAATATTCCGGTAGATAATTGTGTGCGATACAGTAACGAATGGCCTCGGGCACAGCCCGCGCTAACGCAGTACCACTGTGGACGCAGTCGCGTACCTTCGCAACGAATGCGCTGTAGGCACGGAGTGGCACGCAGCGCGCTAGAATCGGATGCTCAGCCTCTGCGTTGATATTCAGCACGTTCACGATGAGCTCCATCGCCCCCGCCGCATCACCAAAGGAGTCAGAAAGCCGCAGCTGCCACTCCTGCGGCATCTCAACCCACCCGTTATAAAACACATAAAAGGTCGGTGCCGGCAGCGCGATACGCTTCGAACGGTAGGGCGCTTTCGGGTCGACATATTGACGGTAAAGTTCTGCCACGTACCAGAGCAGGCGCAGCGGCATATTCGCGTTGACCGTACTCTGATGCTCAAGGAGCACAATGTGGCGATCCTGCACGAGGAAGCTCACATCATTTTTCTCGCTGCTGAAAAACGTCTCATTCATTGTTGTGATCCGAATCTCGGACGGCTCTGCTATGCTGCCCGCAAGCGATGCATAGATCTCGGACAGACGCTTTTCGTTGTTGAATATATCCCGAAAGAGAGAATCTTTGTAGGTACGTTTTGTCTGCCTCACACACTCATCTCCATTTCTCAAGGAATCCTGATAAAACAGCCCTCATATTGGTACAGATTCTTTCATCCGATTGAGGCGAAATCTCAACGATAACCAAGGCTATGTAGAGGATCGCAGGCGAAACTTGGGCAAAAAAGATGCGCTATGAGTGCGTCCGAATGAATCCGTCCTTCCTCAACTCCATCATATCCTCTCTGCGCCGAAATGTAAAGATTCTTTCTGCGTGCAGAAACATTGACGGGACATGGCAATCATGTTAGAATCATATAAAAATCGGAGAAACATCATTATAAAGAAGTATTGCATTGTGGAAGTTCTCTGTGCGAGGTCATCTTAGGGAGGAAATGCTGTGACGGAAAACGGGAAACATCTGACGCTTTTGCTACTGTTTTGTGCCATGTTCTTTCTCGGCAACGGAGCACTCTCCATCACCGATCAAGTGGAGTCGAACTATGTTCTGACAGCAAAGGAGATGCTTGCCTCAGGCGACTATTTCTCGCCGCGCATCTACGGGAGCTACTGGTACGACAAGCCGGCATTCTTCTACTGGGAGCTAATCGCCGCCTTTTCGCTCTTCGGCACGACGGATTTTGCTGCACGGCTCTTCCCCGGCATATTCGCGAGCATCGGTGTTTTCCTGACCTACGCGTTTGGACGGCAGCTCTATGATGCGCGAACGGGGTTCTTCGCTGCGAGCATTCTCGCGACCTCCGTCGGTTACTGGATCGCTGCAAAAAGCGTCATTACCGACACGACACTGTTTGTCTTTCTGAATGCCTCACTCGTCTTTTTCTACCTCGGATACACACGTGATCGACGGCTCTACTACGCAGCATGAATCTCTGCGGCTTGTGCCGTACTGACGAAGGGGCCTGTCGGCATCGTCCTGCCGGGGCTCATCATTCTCATGTTCCTGCTCGTACGACGCGATATCGGCGAACTGCGGTGCATGAAGCCGCTCGGGCTCGGACTCTTTGTCCTTGTGGGGGGCAGCTGGTACGCAGGAATGTACGCACTGCACGGTACGGAGTTCATCTCGACCTTCTTCGGCGTACACAATGTCCTGCGTGCGACAGTCGCGGAACACGGGGCGTGGAATGTCTGGTATTTCTACCCCGCCATCTTCCTCATCATCTTCTTTCCGTGGAGCTTTCTGTTGATCCTTCCACTGATCCGCCGTTTGCGCAAGGGCCTGCGGGGGATTGCGCCGGATACGCTGTTTCTTCTGATCTGGGCCCTTGGTGTCAACGCATTCTTTCAGGTAATGGCAACAAAATACTCGACTTATACCCTCCCCGCGCTGATGCCCTTTGCCCTGCTCACCGCACGCCTCCTGATGCCGTACGGTCATGTCATGCGCCGTCTGGCTCTCGCCGCCGCATGTATCGTGGGTGGGACAATTATCCTGTGCTCTCCAATTGACGCACTGGACGGACGTATCGCTGCGGCTCTTGG
Source organism: Selenomonas sp. (assembly GCA_015265235.1). Classification (GTDB taxonomy): domain Bacteria; phylum Bacillota; class Negativicutes; order Selenomonadales; family Selenomonadaceae; genus Centipeda. The sequence continues at coordinate 2,205 of JABZYJ010000164.1, forward strand.
CGTTCCGGGACAGTCGGGGTATCGTGTGGTTGAGCTGTTCTCGGGAAAATGGCAGGCATCCGTGCTGAACAAGTATGTGAGGGAGGATGACCTCATCGTTTCCTATGGGGAGTATCAGACCTCGGTGGTCTACTATGCGGATCATATGGTCTACGATCTCATCCCTGCGGCGGAGTACGCACAGCGAACAGGCGCGGGCGTGGACTGGCAGCGCAAATATGTCATGCCGGTGCTGACGTTCGAGGGGTTGCCACGCGACCGCGATGTCTACCTGCTCTGGGACAAGAGGCGCAATCAAAAAATCGACGAGCATCTGTCTCCTGAGGAGTGGCAGTTGCTCGCCGAGAAAAAACACATCCGTATTTACAAACGCATAAAGCATAGCGCTGCAGAACAATCAATTCCTTGACGATTTCCTAAATACACAAGCACGCACACCGTCTGACAACGTCGCCGTCGTCAGACGGTTTCCTTATCCCCGCCCAGCAGTTTCTTCGTCAGGGCACGCAGGTAGTTCATGACGAGGCGGACATCGTCGAATGCCTGCCGTCCCTTTTTCGTGACGAGGCCGCTGTTGATGAAGATGGGGTCGATGAGGGGGATCTGGACGAAGCCGTCGGTCGGGAGGACGGACGGGCGCGCGAGGAAGGTCGAGCCGATGCCCGCGTGCACGAGATTTTTGACGGTGTGAAGGTAGGGCGAGTAGTGGACGACGTTCGGCTTTTCGCCGGCACGCCCGTACGCGTCCTGCACGAGGCGATCGACGAAGAATTTGCTGTCGAGCATGATGAGCGGCTCGTCCTTGAGTTCGCTGATGCTGAGCGCGTGACGCGCGGCGAGCGGGTGGTCGGGGCGCGTGACAAAGGTGCACTCGCAGTCAAAGAGTTTCGCGTAGGAGAGCCGCGCGCTGAAATCCGCCGTGTAGTTCGTCAGGGCGAAGTCGAGTTTTTCCTCCTCGACCATCTGCAGGGCGCTCACGCCGCCCGTCTCGATGATCTCGAGCTCGATCTCCGGGTGCTCCGCGCGGAACTCACCGAAGATGTGCGGGAGAAAGACGACGCCGAGCTGCAGCGGCATGGCGATGCGCACCTTCGCGTGGCGATGTGCCATGTCGCGGATCTCATCGTCGAGCCGCGCGACCTCCGTGAGGATGTAGGAGACCTTGCTGAGGAGCTTTGCCCCGTCCGCCGTCACGGTGATCTTGCGCCCCTCGCGGTGGAAGAGGTTCAGCCCAGTCTCCGCCTCAAGTGCCTGCATGGCGACGGTGACGGTCGGCTGTGAGACGTGCAGATGCTCTGCGGCCTTTGTGATGTTTTGCCATTGGCACACCTCGTAGAAATACCGCATCTGAACCAGCGTCATCCGATCATCTCCTTCCGCGCCCGTGGCGACAGAACGTAGTGTTTTACTATATCATTATTAGTTTACTATATATAGAAACATTGCGACAGTTCAAATGTCACAGTGTCCAATAGATTTTTTTTATAAAACAACGCTATTATTTTATCAGAAAGAAATATTTTCCACAAGTGCAAAAACATGATATTCTGTGGCGGTAATAAAGGAAACACTGATAAAATGAGGTCTGCCAGATTGGCGTAGATTTTTTCGTCCGAACGAGGTGGAAAACCGGACGCA
>JABZYJ010000165.1 GCA_015265235.1 Selenomonas sp.
GATCATGACAGGATCGTACAACGAAACGCTCTCGACGGTCTTTTCTAAAAACGTCCGCAACAGCATTCAGGAGATCAAGGCGGATGCCTCGCGCATCGTCTACAGTGACATCTTCCCCGGCGTTGCGATCAAGGCAGGCGATGCGGCGATGAATCTATGGAGTCTTGCGGGTGGGTACAACAGTTATCTTGCGACCTCTCCGACGGGCACCGCGACGGGCTTCGGATGCTCGCTCATGATTATCGACGACCTTATCAAGAACGCCGAGGAGGCGTATAACGAGACGGTTAAAGAAAAGCATTGGGACTGGTTCACGAATACCATGCTCTCGCGTCTCGAGGAGGGCGGCAAGATCATCGTTATTATGACGCGCTGGGCAAGTGATGACCTTGCGGGTAATGTGCTCCGGCATTTTGCCGACCGTCGCATTTGTCACATCTCCATGAAAGCACTGCAAGACGACGGGACAATGCTCTGCGATGAAATCCTCTCACGCAAGTCCTACGAGGACAAGGTGAGGGCGATGGGGGCGGACATCGCATCTGCGAACTATCAGCAGGAGCCGATCGACATCAAGGGGCGGCTCTACAGCACGTTCAAGACCTATGACGATGTGCCGCGTGACAGCAGCGGGCATCCGCTTTTCTCGTCGATCAAGGCATATATCGACACAGCGGACACGGGCGAGGACTTTCTATGTGCCATCGTCTACGGCGTATACGCCAAGGAGGCCTATGTGCTCGACGTACTCTACACGAAAGCCCCAATGGAGGAGACAGAGCCGTTGGCGGCGCAGATGCTCCACAAAAACGGCGTCAATATCGCAGATATCGAATCCAACTCCGGCGGGCGCGGATTCGCGCGTTCGGTGGAGCGGCATCTGCGGGAGACGTTCGGGAGCAACAAGACCATCATCCGACCGTTCCACCAGTCGCGCAACAAGGCAGCGCGGATCCTCTCCAATGCAACGTGGGTGATGGAGCACATCTATTTCCCGACCAACTGGCGCGACCGTTGGCCGGAGTACTATGACGCCATGACGCGGTATCAGCGTGAGGGCAGGAACAAGCATGACGACGCGCCCGATGCGACAACAGGCATCGCCGAGAAGATCGGCGCGGGTGATCTCTATAGTTTTGAATAAGGAGGCAGGCTATGTCCTTTATGGACGTGATACGGTACATCATACGGAGCGGCGCGCAGTCCGTCATGACCGAGGAGGACTTTATCGAGGTCGAGACGGCGGCATGGCTCGCCTCCGAGAAACGCCGTCAGATGATGATCGGGCAGGCTTACGCGCGCGGCGAGCATGACGTACTCCAAAAGACACGCAGCGCGATCGGCGACGGCGGCAAAAAGACCACGGTGCGGAATCTGCCGAACAACATCATCATCGACAACCAATACGGCAAGCTCGTCAATCAAAAGGCAAGCTACCTGCTCGCCAAGCCCTTTGAGGTCAAGACGGAGGACGAGGCATTCGGCGCACAGCTAAAGCCCGTGTTCAATCAGGCGTTTCGCCGCACGCTGAAGCAGATCGGCGAGGACTGCCTTAATGCGGGGGTCGGATATCTCTATCCCTACTTTGCGGATAACGAGCTGCGCTTTCGCCGTTTTGCGCCCGAGGAGATATTGACGTTCTGGGCGGATGATGCACACGAGGAGCTGATCTCCTTCCTGCGCGTCTATACCCTCGAGTACTACGATGGGCGCACGAAGAAGCAGAGTATCAAGGTGCAGTACTTCTCAAAAGAGGGCGTGCGCTACTTTACCTTTGATTCCGAGAAACTCCTTCCGGACGTGGAGGCGGAGGATTCGCCCTATTTGCAGGTGGGCGGCGTGCCGATGAATTGGGATCGCGTTCCGCTTATCGTGTTTCGCGCGAACAGTGCCGAGCGTCCGTTGATTTCCCGCGTGAAGTCCCTGCAGGACGCACTCAACACGCTGCTTTCGACATTCGCTGACAATCTGCAGGAGGACGCACGGAGCACAATCCTTGTCATCCACAACTATGACGGCGAGGAGCTCGGAGGATTCCGCAAGAATCTATCGACCTTCGGTGCGGTCAAGGTGCGCGATACGGACAGCGGCAAGGGCGGCGTGGAAACGCTCTCCATCGAGGTCAACGCGCAGAACTATGAGCTCGTTCTGCGTCTCCTCAAGCGCGCCATCATCGAGAACGGCTGCGGATTCGACGCGAAGGATGACCGTCTATCGAACAATCCGAATCAGATGAACATCCAATCGATGTACTCGGACATTGACCTTGACGCCAACGATATGGAGCTTGAGTTTCAAGCGGCGCTGGAGCGGCTCATGTGGTTCGTCGGTGTTGCGCTGCGGCTGAAGAAGGTCGAGCCTGAGACGGTGGAGTTTGTCTTTAACCGTGACATTCTCATCAACGAGGCGGAGGCGATTGCGGACTGCCGCGATTCTGAGGGCGTAATCAGCCGGGAAACCATCGTCGCAAATCATCCGTGGACGAAGGACACGAAAGCAGAGCTTGAGCGTCTCAAAAAAGAGCGTGCCGATGAGGCAGAGGAGATGCGGGGCATGTATCCGGTAGGTGAGGAGCATGGAGCACGATAAGTACTGGGCTGAGCGATTCGAGCAGCTGACGGAGGCGGAGCTTCGCAAGGCGGACGATCTCAGCGCGGAGATGGTCAAGGAGTACCGACAGACCGCGCAAGACCTGAATGACGATATTCAGCGTTGGTATGCGCGATTTGCCGCTGAGAACAAAATGAGCCTTGCCGAGGCACGGCGTGTACTGACGGGGCGGGAACTTGCCGAGTTTCGCTGGACGGTGGACGAATACATCAAGTATGCCAAGAAAGCGGATATTTCCGAGGCATATATCCAGAAGCTAAAGAATGCCTCCGCACGCGTTCACATTGACCGCCTCGAGGCGATACGGATGCAGATGGCACAGCACATCGAAAAGCTCGCCGCAAAGGGAAATGCACGCCTCACGGACGTGCTGCGTGACATCTACCCCGACGCACAGATGCGCACGGCGTATGAGGTGCAAAAGAAAAAGGGCTTTGAGCCCTTCGCCCGCATCCCTGAAGCAGATGTTGACCGCATTCTAAAAAAGCCGTGGGTATCGGACGGGCTGAACTTCTCCGACCGCATCTGGCGCGACAAAGAACGCCTGCTGAGCACACTGCAAGGGGAGCTGACGCGCGGACTGATACGCGGCGAGCCATACGGCAAGATTGCACAGCGGATCGCGGGGCGCATGGGTGTCGCCCGCAGTGCGGCGGCACGGCTTGTGGAAACGGAGGCGGCTTTTTTCTCCTCGCGGGGGCAACTGGACGCATTCCGCGACCTCGGCGTGGAGCAGTATGAGTTTGTCGCAACGCTCGACAGCAGGACATCGGAGACATGCCGCGAGATGGACGGGAAGGTGCTTCCTCTGTCGGAGTTCAAGCCCGGCATCACCGCCCCGCCGCTCCACTGTCACTGCCGATCAACCACCTGCCCGTATTTCGATGATGAGTTTACGGAGGGAGAGACACGGGCGGCGCGCGATCCTGAGACGGGAAAGACCGTTCAGGTGGATAGTAGGCTGAGTTATGAGGAGTGGAAGAAGAAATATGTCGAAAAGTTGAGTGAGGAGAAAGAACCTGATATAATGAATACAGGAGGGGATAATTTGGAGCAGGCAAAGAAACGCGATCACAAAATTATGATCACAGATATTGCCGTTAGCAAGGTTTCCCTTGTTGAGATTCCTGGATTTTCCTCTGCTCAGAATGAATCTCTAAGGACTTTGCATAAAGAACTGCTTCGCGATGCGCAGCTTCATAACAACAGCAATGA
>JABZYJ010000166.1 GCA_015265235.1 Selenomonas sp.
AGGCTGACGTGGCGCGACGCAAGCTCCGCCGTATGGTCGATGGACTGCGGCGGACGGAAGTGACGGCTCTCCTTCAGTGCCTTGCGCATCGGTGCGCGGAAGAACTCGATCACCTTGATGAACATACGTCCATAGAGACGATCCTTGTACGAGCCCGCAAGCAGCTTGTGCTGTGCGATCGGGTCGTAGGCGGAATACAGGAAGAAATCGACGAAGTCGGGCATCACGACCTCTGCCCCCTCCCCCATCAGCACCTTTTCGATGTCGTTGTTCGCGACGGGGTGGTACTTGACGAGGATTTCGCCGACGATGCCGACCTTTGGTTTCCACAAGGTCTCGTCGATGGGGATATGGTCAAAGTCGCGCACGATGTCCTTCACCATGCGGCGGAACTTGAAGATGCTGCCGTGCAGCAGCTCCTCCTTTGCACGCGCCATCCATTTCTCATACGCCGCCTGCGTACTCCCCTTGACCAGCTCGTACGGCATCATGCGGTTGCGCACGTTCATCAGGAGATCGCCGTAGATCGCCGCCTTGATGGCGTCGACCATCATCTCGCGGTTAAAGGCAAAGGAATCCGTCTCCTCGGGCAGACCGCGCACGGCAAAGACGGCGACGTTCGGGAAGCCCGCGTCGCGCAGAGCCTTGCGCAGGACACCGAGGTAGTTGGTCGCACGACATGCACCGCAGGTCTGAAAGAGAGCAATGCTCGTGTGATCGGGATCGCACAGCCCCGCCTTCAGTGCGGCGAGGAGCTGTCCGATGACGACGATGGCAGGGTAGCACATATCGTTGTGCACATAGCGCAGACCGAGGTCAATGGCCGCTTTGTCCGGCATCGGCGGAATGACGACGTTATAGCCGTGCTTTCTCATCGTCGTACGGAACAGATCAAAGTGAATCGGTGCCATCTGCGGGGCGAGAATCGTATGCGTCTTCCGACAGTCCTCGGTAAAGCGCGGACGTTCGATGACGGGCGCATCGTGGTAGACGGGCATCTCCCGCCGCGCAAGTGCTGCGATCAGCGAGCGCAGACGAATGCGCGCCGCACCGAGGTTCGACACCTCGTCGAGCTTGATCATCGTGTAGATGCGCTCATGTGACTCGAGGATCTCACGCACCTCCGTCGTTGTGAGTGCATCGAGCCCGCAGCCGAAGGAGCTCAGCTGGATCAGCGTCACATTCGGATGCTCCGCAACGAACTGTGCTGCATGGTAAAGGCGTGCATGATAGCTCCACTGGTTGACGACCTGCAGACGCCGTTTGCTGACCGGCATGTGGTACACTGCATCCTCGGAGAGAATCGGCAGCTTATAGGACTGGATCATCTCGGGGATGCCGTGATTGATCTCGGGGGCGATGTGATACGGCCGTCCCGCAAGCAGGATGGCGTGCTCGCCCGTCTTTTCAATACGATCCAGGATCTGCTGTCCGTAGTCACGAACATCCTGCCGGTACTGCTCAATCTCGGCGTAACCGGCATCAACCGCCGCAGTGATCTCCGACCTGCTGATGCCCTCGGCTTTGCCGAACTCCTCCACCAGACGCTCGATCATGCGCTTGCGGTCATTGATGGGCAGGAATGGCTGCAGGAAGCGGATGTGCTTCTCGCGCAGGACATCCATGTTGATGCGGATGTTCTCCGCATAGGATGCGACGATCGGGCAGTTGTAGTTGTTCGCCGACGGGTCGGTCTTGTCCTCCATGTTGTGCGGTTCGCACGGATAGAAGATCGTATCGACGCCCTTTTCGATGAGGTCGGCAATATGCCCGTGGGCGAGCTTTGCCGGGTAGCAGAGCGAGTCTGACGGAACGGTCGCCATGCCCTTGTAGAAGAGCTGCGGCGAGGATTTGCCCGAGAGAACGACACCGTAACCGAGCCGATCAAAGAAGGTGAACCAGAACGGGTAGTCCTCGTACATATTGAGTGTGCGCGGGATACCGATGCGTCCGCGGCGCGGCTCATCCGGCGACTTGTAGTGCTTGAAGAGACGGCGATACTTGAACTTGTAGATATTCGGCGTCTCGTCCGCCGCCTTCTCGCCGCCGATGCCGCGCTCACAGCGGTTGCCCGTAAAGTAACGCTCCCCGTTCGGGAACTGCTGCATCGTAATGAGGCACTTGTTGCCGCATTTTCCGCAGCGGTAGGTGCTCGTCTTGGCAGAAAACGTGCCCAGCTCCTCCGCGCCCAGCAGGGAGGAGTGTTCCGTCCCTGCCTCCATCGCAAGGATTGCCGCGCCGTATGCGCCCATCAGCCCTGCGATGTCGGGACGGATGACGTGCTTACCGAGCAGGTTTTCGATGGAGCGCAGAACAGCATCGTTGTAGAACGTCCCGCCCTGCACGACGATGTGGTCGCCGAGAGCATGAACATCCTTTAGCTGCATGACCTTAAAAAGGGCGTTCTTCACGACCGAAAGAGCGATACCCGCCGAGATGTCGGCGACCTCCGCCCCCTCCTTCTGCGCCTGCTTGACCTTGGAGTTCATAAAAACGGTGCAGCGCGTGCCGAGGTCAACGGGTGCCTTTGCGTCAATCGCCTTGCCCGCGAACTCCGCCGGCGTCATGTGCAGCCCCTCGGCAAAGTTCTGGATGAAGGAGCCGCAGCCCGCCGAACACGCCTCGTTGAGCGTGATGTTGCCGACGCTGCCGTTCTGGACGAAGAAGCACTTCATGTCCTGTCCGCCGATGTCGAGCACAAAGCTCACCTCAGGGCAGAACTCCTGTGCTGCGCGCAGGTGGGCAAAGGTCTCCACCTCACCGCCGTCCGCATGGAGTGCCGCCTTGACAATCGCCTCGCCGTAGCCCGTCGTCACAGCACCTGCGATGTGACAGCCCGCGGGCATCACAGCGTAGAAGTCCCGCAGTGCCTCGATGACCGAGCGCAGCGGCGAGCCCTGATTGCTGCCGTAATAGGTGTGAAGCAGTTCCTTGTCTTTTCCAATGGCGACGAGCTTCGTCGTCGTCGATCCTGCATCGATGCCGATCCAGACCGGACCGCGATAGGACGAAAAGTCACCGCGCTGCACGCGATCACGATCGTGTCGCTCCTTGAATGCAGTATAATCCGCCGCATCCTGAAAGAGCACGAAGTCCGCCGTGCGCGTTTCCGCTGCCGCAGCTGCCTCCGCACGTGCAATACACGCCTCCATCTCCCGCATATCGGTTGCCTTGGCATCATCGGAGAGCGCCGCGCCGACCGCGACGAAATAATTGCCATAATCCACATTGACGACGTGATCCTCGTCAAGTTTCAACGTCTCGATAAAGCGTCGTTTCAGTTCCGGGAGAAAGTGAAGCGGTCCGCCAAGAAAGGCGACCTTGCCCTCAATGGGGCGCCCCTGCGCGAGGTTGCCGATGGTCTGATTGACCACCGCCTGAAAGATCGAAAGCGCAATATCCGCCTTCTCTGCGCCGTCATTCATCAGCGCCTGAACATCCGTCTTGGCAAAGACACCGCAGCGCGAGGCAATCGCATAGACGCGCTTCCCTTTTTCGGCAAGTGCATTCAGACCGATTGGATCGGTCGACAGCAGGGATGCCATGTGATCGATAAAGGAGCCCGTACCGCCCGCGCAGACACCGTTCATGCGCTGCTCCGGCGCATCGCCGAAGTACGTGATCTTAGCATCCTCGCCGCCGAGCTCGACTGCCGTCGAGGTATCGGGAATAAGTCGCCGCACAGCTGAGGCGCACGCGACAACTTCCTGCACAAAGGGCAGTCCGATGCGCTGCGCGATACCCATGCCTGCCGACCCCGTCAGAGCAAACGAGAACTTCGACTCACCGACGACATCGCGCAGCTG
>JABZYJ010000167.1 GCA_015265235.1 Selenomonas sp.
CTGATAGTGTCTCTGAATATCCCTTTACGCGTCAGAAATTTAGTAAATCGACACGATACATCAGACCCATACCGAATCGCAAAGGAACTGAACTGCAGCGTCTATTTCCTCGATCTCCCGTCAACGGTCAACGGCTTCTGGAAACGAACACTGCGGCGCAGGACAATCGCAATCAACAAGAATCTCCCTGAATGGCAGCAAGCGGCTGTCCTTTGTCACGAGCTCGGGCACATCGTATGCCATGGAAGATATACCGCCTTCTCGATGCGAAATGTCTCATACTCCAATACGCGTATTGAGCGAGAGGCAGATGAGTTTGCAACATATCTGATGGCCTACCGCTACAATCTGGACGAATATTATGTGAGCCAGTTCCTCTCGGAGGGATGGAGGTCATAAAAAACCGCCATCGTAGGCGGTGGGAAGGAGGCTATATGGATATAGAGTTTTCACGGTCTGCAGCGAAATTTCTACAATCCGCCGACCGTCCTACACGCAGCCGCGTCAAGGCAGGGATCCTCGGCTTAATTCAGCAGCCGCCAATAGGAGATATAAAGGTATTGCAGGGATGGAAGCCGCTCTCGTGCCGTCTGCGTATTGGAAAATATCGGGTTGTCTACAGTTATCTGCAAAGGAAAAGCGGCGACACTTATCTCTACATCAGAGATATTGGTGCGCGCGGCGGGATTTACAAGTAAGGAAGGTGATCATCATGACCGTAGAGGAACAGGAAATTTTGACGATGTATAACACACTGCCGGAAGCAGAACAGGGGCTTGCATACGAGCTTCTGCGCCGTCTCGTTCTTGCCTGGGATCCCGATTTTGCTAAACTCACCCCTTCCGAACGCACTGGCTTGGAGGAATCCGAGCGTGATCTGCAGGAAGGGCGCACAGTACGGATGGAAGATATCGACTGGGATTGACATACAACCCGCACAGCCGATTTGAACGCCAAGCAAACACATTCGCCGTCGAGCTTCTTCCTGATGAACTGTTGTGTAAGTATGCGGACTGCTCCATCTACCAGCTCGCGCGATCCGTCGGCGTGCCAGAGGAGTTTATCGATCTAAAGCAGTTGTAAAAGCCACTATTCGGAGCGGCTTTAGATAGTCATGTAGGGAGGCTATTAGCATGGAAGATGAATTGCTTGATTTCAATAATAACGAATCAGAGGATCCTCCAAAAAAGAAACCGAGAAAAAGGAATCCGTCTGTAAACGTCAGTAGAATTCAAAAGATAATCCTGCATGAATTTCGCCAGTTTAAGGATAAGGAAATCCTCATTGCTAAAAGATTGACTGTTATTGCGGGGCATAATGCGACAGGAAAATCAACGCTTCTCGCGGTACTGGCGAACAGCTGTGAGTTTAAACATGCGACACCTCTTATCAAACCAAACTTTCGCGGTGAGTTTCGAGAGATTATCAAGGCGTCTTTTGACCATGACCCGAAGTGCCCAAAAGCCATAGAGATTCTTTTTGCGGATACCTCTGCCCCTGCAGAGGACTTTCTTGTTCCATTTCGTACGACCTGGCAAGATAATAACAGGCGTTTCCGTCTTATCCCAAAGCACCATGACCAAGAAGGAAAACTCGGTTACCCGATCATTTATCTTGGGCTCAGCCGATTGTATCCTTTAGGAGAGTGCAGCGATGCTGCACCTCTGAAATCAGTGCCTGCTATTACGTCGTATTTTGCATCACATCCAGATGATAAAACTTGGCTGATAGAGGCTTACAAGCATATTTTGAGTCAGTCAAATATAACGGGTGTGGACCCACGTCTGCACCCAGATTTAAAGCAAAAAGTCTTTGCCGGCGTAGAGAGCGACGCATACAACGGGCTTTGCAACTCATCAGGACAGGATAATCTGGGACAAATTCTTTTGGCTATACTTTCATTCAAGAAGTTGAAGCAGCAGCTAACCGAAGAAAAGACCACCTGGCATGGAGGAATTCTTCTCATTGATGAGTTGGATGCAACGCTCCACCCAGCAGCGCAAGTCCGTCTCCTGGATTTGTTGTACAAGGAGTCAATGGAGTTAGACCTGCAAATTGTTTTTACCACACACAGTCTGTCTATGCTGGAACACTTTTATAAGACAGATGATAAGTTGCGGTATAAAGATAGTTCCGTAATATATATTACAACGCAAAACAATGTCCTATCGGTCAAAGAAACACCTTCACTTCCGATGATAAGGAACGATATGCTTGTTGTCGATCCTGCTACATTATCTCGTTCCCCAGTCTTGGTCCTAACAGAAGATGGAGAAACACGCTGGTTTTTGGAGGAGATTTTGCCAGAGCGGATAATTCGTCAAATCTCTATGCCGGAGATGACGTGGGGATGCGGGGAAATAGCAAAGTTCAATAAGCAAACATTTCCCGCTCTGATAAAGTCATTGATTGTAGTAGATGGTGACTTTGATAAAAAAGACTACAATGAGTACAATCTTTTGATATTACCCGGAAACAGTTCCCCAGAAGGTATCATATATTCATTCCTTAAAGACTTACCCCCAGAACACGAATTGCTCAATGGACCTGTGATTAACAAACGAACTCTTGAAGATTATGGTCCCTTTTCGCCGAAATATGCCAAGCTTGATATAGGCCGTAAAAAATATAAAGCCTGGTTCAGGGACAATAGCGAGTTTCTCATGGAACTGAACGTCATATCTTTTTGGAAAGAGAACAACAAAAACGAAATAGAGACATTCATAGCAGAATTTCAGAACAAATTGACAAACATCAAAGCCATGCGAAGATCATGATTTTGGGATGGCCAACATTTAACTTTTCTGCTATGATGGAATGAAAGGGGGTCTTAGTATGCCGCAGACACATACACCTTTGCGATACCCAGGCGGAAAAACACAGCTGACAAAATTTGTGCAGCACACAATTGAAATTAACAATATGGTCTCCCCCATCTACTGTGAACCATTTTGTGGTGGTGCCGGAGTTGCTATTGACCTTCTACTTAGTCATAAAGTTGACTCCATTATTTTGAATGACTTTGATATATGTATCTATTCTATCTGGTATGCCATTCTCAATAACACAGAACGTCTATTGCAAAAAATTTATGATACGCCTATCAATATGGATGTATGGCATGAGCAACGTCATATTTATGAGGAGTTGAAAGCTACAGGTGAGTATAGTATTGAGCTTGCCTTTGCGACATTCTTTTTAAATCGCACGAATATGTCCGGCATTATTACGGGTGGTCCAATCGGCGGTCTTACACAAAAAGGAACATATAAGCTTGACTGCCGTTATAACAAAGAATCTCTGGAAAAAAAGATTCTGGATATTGCAGCGGCACGCGAACACATACAACTTTATCACATGGATGCTGCAGATTTGATTCGCACCGTATTGGTGCACCAAGATCCAGAACGACTATTTATATTCTTTGATCCGCCGTATTATCAACAAGGAAAAAACCTGTACAAGAACGCATTTAACGATGACGGTCACGTTGCTTTATCTGATGCTGTTCGTGAGATGAATGTATTCAAATGGATTCTTACCTACGATAACCACCAACGAATTCAAGAGATTTATCAAGATATGTTCCACATGTGGTATAGCCTACGCTATGTGGCCAATAAAAAAAGGAACGAGCAAGAGTTATTCCTGCACAGCCCTGAAACGATCGTCGAATCTTATGATAAAGTTTTCTTTGAAGAATACCCTATGGCAGTATAGCTTACGGTAGAAAGGAGGTTCACAATGACATACTCGCCCGAATATCTCAGCGATCTCATGGTGCGGATGGCGCATCACTCCACCG
>JABZYJ010000168.1 GCA_015265235.1 Selenomonas sp.
ATCTCGTAGCGCGTGATGTTGCGGTCGCCGCGGAACGTCCCGTCGCCGTAGCCCTCAACCACGCCGTCATTGGCGAGCTGCGTCACGGCATCGTACGCCCAGTGGTCGCGCGGCACATCGCTGAACGGATTCGCCGCCGCGAACGTCGTTCCTGCCGCTCCCACGACGAGAGCCGCCGCGAGTGCGGACACCAGAGTTTTCTTCATCGGAAAATCCTCCTTTTCGGATCATGCGAATCGGCACTGCCCGTCTGTGTTTCCCATCGTGGATGGTGTCCGTGACGTTTGCTGCATCAATTCGCATAAATAATAATAACCTTTCTCATTATATATGATGTCGAGATGAAACGTCAAGCATAATATTCTAAATATAGAGAATAAAATAGACGGAGCGATTCTTATCATCCGCGCGGGTAAAATATGATATAATAAGGAAAATACAGAACTATTTCAACGGATGGAGGAGAACATCGTATGAATGAATCAATCAAGGCGGCACATCTCACGCATGATGCAGCGCCGCAGGCAGATATCACGCCCTACAGCGCAGAGGCAGCGGCGCGTGTGGAGGCATTTCATCGGACGCTGCCGACGTACGAGCCGACGCCGCTCGCCGACCTCAGGCATCTCGCACGGTCACTCGGGCTGGCGCGGGTCGCCGTGAAGGATGAGAGCAAGCGGTTCGGGCTGAACGCGTTCAAGGGGCTCGGCACGAGCTACGCCGTCGCGCGCTATCTCGCGCAGTATCTGGGCATCCCTGAGGACGAGATGACCTATGAGCGCCTGCGTGCGCCGGAGAACCGCGAGCGGCTGCGCGGCGTCACCCTCGTCACGGCGACGGACGGCAACCACGGGCGCGGCATTGCGTGGGCGGCGAAGCTGTTCGGGATTTTTGCGCATGTCTTTATGCCGAAGGGCGGCTCGCCCGAGCGTCTGGCAAACATCCGCGGACTTGGCGCGGAGGCGTCGTTCACTACCTACAACTATGACGATACCGTGCGCTATGCCTCGCAGATGGCGCAGGAAAAGGGCTGGGTGCTCATGCAGGACACGGCGTTCGGCGGCTACATGGAGCGGCCGCAGTGGATCATGCAGGGCTACTCGACACTTGCCCATGAGGCGATGGAGCAGCACGCTGAGATGCCGACGCATATCTTTTTGCAGGCAGGCGTCGGGTCACTGCCGGGTGCGATCACGGGATACTTTGCCGCGCACTATGGAGCGGAGCGTCCCGTCATCACCATTGTCGAGCCGAACCGCGCCGACTGCATCTATCGGACGGCGGCGGCGAACGACGGGGAATCGCACATCGTGACGGGGGAGATCAACTCCATCATGGCGGGGCTCTCGTGCGGCGAACCGAATCCCCTCGCATGGGACATCCTGCGGGACTACGCCGATCACTTCGTCTCCGTCCCCGAGTGGGTCGCAGCGAAGGGCATGCGCATCCTCGGCAACCCGCTGGATGACGACCTGCGCGTCGTCTCGGGCGAGAGCGGTGCCGTCACCACGGGGCTCGTCGCCGAGCTCATGCAGAACGCGAGCCTCGACTACCTGCGCGACGCCATCGGCCTCACGAAGGACTCCCGCATCCTCTGCATCTCCACCGAGGGCGACACCGACCGCACGAACTACCGCCGCGTCGTCTGGGACGGGCTGTATCCGAGTTTTTGAGGGATGGTGCATGGCTGTCCGCTGCGGCAGTGTGGTGGGGAACCGCCTTGCACCAGAAGAGGCGGCATGATCGGAGGCCTCCGAATGACGGAAAATGAACACTATATTGCGACGCTGACCGTGAATGATGTGCCGTGGCACCGACTGACGACGCCCTATGGGCGCGCGACGGAGTTTCCTCGGTACTTTGCCGTGCTGGAGGCGATGGACGACCTTGCGGCGGTGAAGGATGCCCTCTACGAGCTGGAGATCAATACGGAGCATCAGGGGACATTCTGGCACGCCACACCGTTTGCTATGATCTTTCTCGTGCGGATCTTTCGGCGCGCACGTGCTGCGCAGGCAGATAGTGAAATCGCTCGCATGATTGCAGAGCGGCTCCTCGAACACTTCCAGCTGATCGCAGAATGTGTCCGCATGGGGGAGGAGATGGAGCACGCCGCGCCCCTGCCGCACTTCTCCGATCTCCTGCGCGAAGAATACCTCTGGTCGGAGGTCTACGACGAGGAGGAGGACGAACTGCGCTGGGAGGACGATGATGTTTTCACCGCAGATCTCTTCTACAGCTTTTACTACTACGCTGCGCAGGTACTTGCCACGTGCGAGGGCGAACGCAAACAATAGCCCTCGGGCAGCGAGACGATGAATCGCATACAAAACGCGAAAACACCTCTGTACGACCAACGTGCAGAGGTGTTTATCATGGGACTGTGCGAGATAGAATGTAGATTTTATCATAGGATAAAGGATTCAGTTCGCATCATATTAAATTGCAATATCAAGATTCAGAGGGATCAATCGGTGCAGAGACTTTTCCTGCATTCAGATTGCGAATCGATTCATCCATCATCTGTAGTGTGAGTTTCGATATTTCAGCTGGTCGTATCAATTCGCGCGGCTCTAAAAGAATGATGCCGTTATCGTATTCCTGAACTTCATAATAGTCATATTTTGCACCACGCAATGTCAGGCGCTTCTTTGCATCCAGATGCGCCTGATAGCGACCTTTGATTACAGCTTGCATGCTTTTCCTCCATTTCTATTGGTGGGATTTCCCACACTCGATACGTTTAGTATATATCAAATTCAGATGTGATACAAGGGCGGATTGGCGTATAGGTGTAGGAATCAGCGAGAAGATGGATGGCGCGAATGCTCCCATCGTGGTACTTGATTGTGCAATTCGATGCGGGAAAGATGCCCCACATTCATCTATGTTGGGAGAGGGATGTTGTTGCTCGGATGTGCGAATTATGTTATTCTGAGTATGTCAAAGAATGGATGAGCAAGGGTCAGCTCCACTTTCCCTACTCGTTTTTGCAGTAATGCATAATGGCTGTGCCGCCAACAATAGTGGAGCCTCTCGCGAGTTGTGCGGGCGGCCGTTTCCTTTGATGCGCTCGTGCGCGTGATGGGAGGCATTCATTGTGGAGGCCTTGTATGTCTGCGTATGCGTGCGCTTGTCCCCGTCCTGAAATGAGGGGACAGGGCGACCCATCACAAAACGGAATATCGGCACCTGCTGTTATGGTAGGTGCTTTTTTGCTGGTTCGTATTTGCTGGGGCGTATATCGTGTTTATCTCATGACGATCGTTTCTCTTGCCCCTTTGTGTGCGGCGCGTTGCTCTCATCCGGCGGGATGCGTGCGCTGTCGCGTCCGTCCGGGCGGACGCGGTTCGTTGGCAGCCAGAAGCCCCACACGTTGTTGGAGAATTCGCCGGCGGCGAAGCGGTATACGGTGCCGTCTACGGTGATTTCGTATATGTTCATGGTGTAGGGCTGCCCGTAGAGCGGGTCATGGACACGGATGCATTTGCGCGTGTCCGTCCATTCGTGGGCAAATACGTCCACGCCGAAGAGGAAACATTCCTCGCCGATGGCGGTGGTTACGTACTCAAAGTCCGAGGATTTCTCCACGCGGTATTTCTTGCCGATGGCGGTTGTTATGTACTCTTGGTCTGCTGATCTTGTCATGG
>JABZYJ010000169.1 GCA_015265235.1 Selenomonas sp.
CTCTACCCCCGTACCGCCGATGACAAATAGCTTCTGGATCCCCTCCATGAATGGAACAACATCATGCGCATCGGGGAACGCCTTCTTCGCCGTCATGGCAATCTTGGAGACGGAATCCGCCATCTCCTCATAGCTGCCGCGTGCCCGCTGCGCCGAGGCGTAGATGAGATCGTTGAGCTCCGCCGCCTGCTGTGCGCCGCCCGCCACCATGCGCAGACGTGCTTGTATCCCCGCATAGGCGTCACTTGCCCGCATCAGACGTTCAGGAAGCCCCGAAATATAGCTGAGTGCGGACATAAAGGCACTCGCCGCGACAGTTGCAAGTGCAAACTGACCCGCCATGCCCGACAGCCCCGATTTGACCTTTTCAAACGCGCCGTTTCCTGCACTGCGCAGCTTTTGATTCAGCCCCGTGACAAGCCCGCCGAGCATCTGAATCGGCGATGCCGAGCGTTCTGCCGCGCTGCGGATCCCATTTGCGCCGATCTCTGCCGCCGTCTCCATGCCGGATGCAGCTTTCGCCGTGCGGTCAAATTTGCCGATGGTCTTATCCATCGTGCGGGAAATCTTATCCAGCACGGGCGATACACCGTCTAAGAGTTCAAATGCTTGCTTGATCGTAGCCATACGTCCCCCTCTTTTCAAAATGAGCATAAGAAAAGCACTCCGCATTTCGCAAAGTGCTTTTCTTGTAGTATCTACTTCTTTTTAGGGATTTTAGGAGTAAACCTATTCCCACAATGCCGACAAAGGCATTTCACATCCTTATAGCCAATTCCTCCGGCAAGACCGCCTGCAAGTGCGCCCAAAGGTCCAAGAACCGGACCGAGAACTACCGCACCAACAAGCCCCTTTCCAAAACCGTACCCCTTCTTTTGAAACTCAATATCCGTAGATTTGCCCGCAGGACAGGCCAGAGGTGGTATTTCCTCCTCTACTCGCTCCTCCTGTGGTGGTTGATAGTCCGCAACGCACTTCATGAACACAGGATCTTTATAATGCTCGTCAACGAACGTTGCTATTTCCTTAGGTTTTGCACAAGTGAGGTTTCCTATCTCAGTTGCGATTTGTATCCGCCCCATAAGCCCCTTATGTGCCGCAAATATCGGCACGGGGTCAAATGTAACGCCATTCAGCGTCTCTTGTGGCACAGGTGCAGGAGCTTTGTCAGGTACATCACCGACAGGATGCCCGCAGTTCGCACAAAACTTGCCCGTCACTTCAGTGCCGCAGTTGGTACAGAACTTACCCATCATCGTCACTCCTCTCATCGATACTATAGTAATTCGACGAAAAAGAGCGGCTTCCTGCAAACAAAAAGACAGCACCGCGCTGTCCTTTTATGATATAATGTCTTTAGGTGCTATCGATACGGTAGGCGGTCGATTCTGAGCCCCTGAAAGGGGGCGATGCCCATGACGATCAACGATTTACTCGCGTTGCTCCTTGTGACGCTGTTTATCCTCGTCGCCATCAAAGCATAAGAAAACCCGCCTAGCCCTAGCAAGTTTAGGCGGGAGTTCTTTAACCCAATCATTCTACCGGGGCTGACCGTTTACACGATAGCACCTTTTCTATGCCTATTATAGGATAAATTCCCGTCCGCGTCAAATTTTTCGTCTTGCCTCATCCATCGCCTTCTTGTCTGCCTTCATCTTCATAGAAATCGCCGCAAATACAAAGGCACGCTCATTCTCCGGCAAGGAGAACAGAACGTGCGGCAAGATATGAAACTTTAGGAGCGCGAAATATGCCATGTTGGCATAGAACTCGCCCCCCTTAATTAGTTTTTTACGGCTTTGATCTTCTCATCCATGCCCGCCTCAAAGTTGTTCGCCTGCATGACTGCCTGAAAAAGGTCACTGTACTCGCCCGGCGTCAGCATAAGCCGTACGAGCTCACCAGCCCCGACAGCATTGTAGGAGTTCTGCAGCTCCTCACTGTTGAGGTTCGGATAAGTCACACACGCACAGATGAGGTCATTCACGTACTGATCCTGATCGAGATGCACCTGCGTCTCACGCGTGCCGGGGACGAACGACTTCTTACGATTACGGTCAGCGATCGCCTTGTTTTCGTCGTTGGAGATCGGCGTGATCTGCCATGCGATTGGCTCGCCGTCCGCACCCTTGAACCGTTTCGATGCTACGAACTCCACGCATGCGGGCTTGATCGCGTTTTCGGAAAGAAATCCTGTCAGTGTCATATTTTCCATGCCGTTTCTCCTTTACTGCATCCCGTCGAGCATCTTGAACTGCGTCGGCTGCTCCACGTCCTCAAACGTAAAGTCTACGTCCTGCTCGAGCCATTCGCCGTCAGCATCAAACGCGGCAATAATGCCACTGTCAATGTTACAGTCCTTGAGGATGGTCACCTGCCGTCCTGCCGCCGAGGTTGGATCCTCGTTCGTGATCTGCAGGTCAAAATAGGTATCCTTGCCCGTGGACTTAAATTCCAGAAGCATCCTGTCAAAGAGCGGCGTATTCTTGTAGATCGTCATGCTCCCCGTGCCATTGACGCTCGTCGCCTTGTGCCCCTTTGCCGTGCGCCCGAGGATGGCAACCTCCTCTTTCTTCTTCTCGAGCTTTGCCTCGAGTTTTTTCGCCTGGAAGAGCAGGAAGCGCTCTCCATTGACAGACACGTACGCAGACGCGAGCTTTGCCGAGATCACGTCTTTTGCGTGCATCGTGCGGATCGCACTTAGTGCCATAGTGTTTCACTCCTTTCCTTACGCTACCTCGATGGTCATATAGAGGCGTTCCATACAGCACGTCGGCTGCACGGAGTAGTTCATGAGCACGTCCGTTTTCTTCTCGCCCTGCGTCGGAATCGGAACATCCTTCGGGTCGAAATTCTGAATGGCACGCACGCGCTGATACTCCTTGTGGAGTGCAACGATATCGCCCCAGAGTGCCGTGCGCCCGTCCTCATCGTTCTGCTCTTTGCCGAGGTAGGTCTTGTTAAAGAGCCGTGCCACGTCGATGGCGATCTGATCGAGGACACGGATGACCTGATTCATCGAGAAATCCTCATTCTTCTTCTTCGAGAAGCTAGTAAACGTATTGATGTCGCTGAGAATATTTGTCTTGCCGACCACATCCCCCGAGACCGAATCCGCGACGTTGTGGAACATCATCATGCCGGAGACCATCGCCCGCTCAAGTTCTGTCTGACTGTACTTTGTGTTGATCTTGTACTCGCCGTCATAGGTCTTGTTCGTACACGATGCATTGACCGCGCAGCTTGCCTCTGCACCAACGAGCCAGTAGACCGCCGCGCCCGGCTGTGCGCCCTCGTCGCGTACGGCGTTCTTGAGCGAGATCACGCCCTCATCGTCGACGTTCTCACATCCGTGGATGACGAGCTGGAACTTCGCGCCCGTTGCCCCACGCATCCGCTTCGTGAACTGGATCAAAAGCTGCTGAATCGTTGCATCCGAGCCCGCATAGCCCATGATGTTGAAATAGTACGGCTCAATAGCGTCGAGGTAGTTCTGATACTGGAGCCCCGTGACCGCCGCGCCGTTTGTGCCGCCCGTCAGCTTCTCGCCCGCCTTCGCCTCGAGATTCCCCGTACGCGTC
>JABZYJ010000016.1 GCA_015265235.1 Selenomonas sp.
CCTCGGGGCACGGCGCGCTCAGTGAGAACTACTACCTCGACGACGGCGCCTACCTCGCAGTAAAGCTCCTCATCGCGGCGGCAAAGGCACACGCAGAGGGAAAAACCCTCGGCGACCTCATCAAGGATCTGCGCCACCCCGCCGAGGAGCGCGAAATCCGTATCAAGATCACGGGCACGGACGACGTCACGGCCTACGGACGTGACGTCCTCGCCGCGTTCGAGCAGCGCGCCAAGGATAGGGGACTCCCGATCGCCAGCCCCTCCTACGAGGGCGTGCGCCTCATCTTTCCGGGCGGCTGGGCACTCCTGCGCATGTCGCTCCACGACCCGAACATGCCCCTCAACATTGAGGCGGACGCCGCAGGCGGCGCGGACGTGATCGAGCGCGAGATCCGAGCACTCCTCGCGGGATTTGACGCACTCGACCTATCGGGCTTCCACGCATAACGCTCCATCACACTGCTGCACAGGCATATTGCCGCGTGCGGCAGTTTTTTTGCATATTTGCAGCATGAGACGGCACAGCTGCTCCAACCCAATAACTTCTCATCTTTTTTTCCTACCTGATACGAATATTTTATGCTATAATATACCATCTATATTTATGAGATAAATTCTACACATCAATGACGCAGGAGACAGAGTGATATGAAGGAATCCCTGCAGCACAAGCTGAGCAATCTCATCGGCCTCGCCGCATTCGCCGTCGTCATCGGAGCGATGCTCTATGCGTGGCAGCTGCTCGGCATGATGCCATACGGCATCCTGCCCTCCAAGTACGCCCTCATCAACAAGGATCTCTCCCACAACGACATCATCCACTTTCATGCAGCGGATCACGACTGGCGCCCCTACACAACGCCAACCCCCCCCACAGCAAACGATGCACAGTCGGTTTACATCTCGTGGGAGATCCCGCCGAATATGCCCCTCACCATCGACCACATCCTCGCGGCGACGACGAATCAGGATCTCTGCGTCTACATTGACGATCGTCTGGTCTACGTGCACGGTTCGTGGGAGATTCTCAGTGACGCCTACGGCCGCACGTTCCACTTCATTAACGTCGGGGAACCTCTTGCGGGAAAACGTGTGACTTTTCTTCTACACTCACGCTATTCTGCGTGGCTCGGCAGCTTAGACTACTTCTTCATCGGCAGCGAGATGGCACTCTTCCAGAAGATCAGTATCGCCGATGCCATCTACATGGCGAGCCTCTCCATCGCCGCCTCGCTCATCGTCTTCCTCCTCATGGATCTCGTCTGGCGCGGGTATTCACATCGGCGACGGCTGCAGCTCTACCTCATCGCCTTCCTCCTGAGCTTCATCCTGTGGGCGACGGGCACCTCCTCCCTCTTTGCGCGCCTCTTCGACACGACGCAGATCTGGACGAAGCTGCACTACATCATGCTCTACCTCATGCCGATGCTCTTCCTCAAGATCGCCGAGCACATTACCGCACGGCGCTACGCGCGCCCCCTGCGCATCATCCTCTGCCTCTACGGCATCCTCTTCGCCATCGCTACGACGATAGAGATTCTCGGGCGAAGCGGCTACATGAACATGCTCTTCGCCTTCTACCCCATCCTCGGCCTCACCTTCCTCTACCCCATCTTCGTCCTCCTGCGCTCCTCGTGGGTAAAGCATCCCGCGTGCCGCTACGGCGTGATTGCGGCGATCTCCCTCATGCTCTTCGTCGGCATCGATGCGCTGCACTTTGAGTACCACCTCCTTCTCCCGATGCTCTCGACCACCGTCTTCTCGATCTACGCCCTCATCCCATTCGTCTTCTTCCTCATCCGCGAGCAGATGATACAGGATGCGCAGCTCGCGCGGGAAAACAGTGCCCTCGCACAGGAGCTGCAGGTATCGCAGGACGAGGCAAAGCATGACTTCCTCACGGGCTGCTACAACCGCTTCCAGCTCGAGCCGAGCTTTGAGCGGTTCGCGGGACTCGCGGAGAAGAACGGCTTCCCCTTCTCCTATGCCATCTTCGACATCGACCACTTTAAGGAGGTCAACGACACGCACGGCCACCTCGGCGGCGATCAGGCGCTGCGCGGCATCGCCGAGATCATACAGGCGCGCATCGACCGCCGCCACATCTTCATCCGCTACGGCGGCGACGAGTTCATCCTTCTCTCCCTCCACCACGACCTCGCGCAGATGGCGATGTTCTGCGAAACACTGCGCGCGGCGATCCAGGCGACAATGGGCGGCATCACGATGAGCTTCGGTGTCTCCACATGGCACGGCGCGGGCGACTCGATGCACGGCCTCATGGAGCGTGCCGACCGTGCGCGCTACTGCTCCAAGGAAAAGGGACGCAACAGCGTCTCCACCGAGGGCGAGGCAGCGTGCTGCGATATCTGTGCAAACGCGAATGCCGAGCACCATCACTGACGATAACATAAAGGAAGCGCTGATTAAATGAGGTATGCCGGATTGGCGTAGATTTGTCCGAACACGGCGAACGCCGATGATTCCAGCGCATCAGAGGACTGCTGTGCGAAGCTGAAAACTTCGCGCAGCGCCTTTTTTGTATCCCTTCCACTGTATACTTAGATCACTGATGCTGCGGGAATCGCTTTTTCTATTGTTTTATCGTACCTAAATATGCTATAATGTTAGAAAATCCACACAAATTGCTACGAAAGTCCCTCTATTCCCCAGAAGGAAGGTGCTTCCCCATGATGAAACTCCGCACATTCCTGCAGGACAATGTCGCTGCACTCCTCTGTACGGTAGCACTCGCCGCCATGTGCATCATTTCATGGCGTCTCCTCGCAGCGCCCCCCGACCGTCAGCTCCCCCCCACGTATGCCCTCGCGGATACGACCTCCCCGATGCTTCGCGACTTTCGCGCTGACGCGCTCGACTGGCAGTCCTATGACTATCCCGTCCCGCCGCCGCTGCCAACGGATGCAGCGGCGGTCTATCTTTCGTGGGAGATCCCGTATTCCTCGCGGTTCATGAACTGCAACCTGCTCTTTACCACGACGAATCAGGATATCGCCGTCTACCTCGACGACGACCTCCTCTACCGCTACGGCGACTGGTCGGGGCGCACGGAGACGCGTGGCCGCACGATCCACTATGTACCGCTCGACAACAAGGCAGCAGGACGGCGGCTCACGATCCTCCTGCACACGACGGATATGGGGCGGCGTGGGAGTATCGACGACTTTGAGATCGGCACGACAACGCAGTTCATGAAGAACATCTCCTTCGCTGACGCGATCTACATCTCGGCCCTCTCCATCGCCCTCGCGATGATTGCGTTCCTCAGCCTCAACCTCTCGTGGCGCGCCCTGCAGGATTTGCATCGCCGCGCACACATCTACCTCATCGCCTTCCTCGCCGCATTCGCCCTGTGGACGACGGGCAACACCTCCCTCTTCCCGCGTCTCTTCGGGATGCCCGCACTCTGGTGGGAGCTGCATCTCGCGATGATCTATGCGCTGCCGATCTGCTGGGCACTCGTCGTGCGCGAGATCGTCGCTCCGCAGTACCACGCGCGTGTGAAGAGCATCCTGCACATCTTCGTCGGCATCTTTGCAGCGGTGACCCTCGCCGAACTCATCGGACGAAACGCATACAGCAGCGTGCTCCCGTTCTACAATATCCTGCTCTTTTCGTCAGACTTCATCCTCATCCATGCACTCGTCCGCTCCCACTGGGCATACCACCCTGCGTGCCGCTACGCCGCCTTTGGACTGATCGCCTTCACCGCGCTCTCCCTTGTTGATGTGCTGCACTGGGAGTTCCATCTCCTCACGGGGATACTCTCCACGGCTGTGTTCTCCGTCTACGCCATGGTACCGCTCATCCTCCACCTCATCCGCATCCAGATGATGGAGGAGGCGGCACTCGAGCGCCAGAACGAGCGCCTCACGCAGGAGCTCGCCGCCTCGCAGGACGCCGCCCAGCGCGACTTCCTCACGGGCTGCTACAACCGCCATCAGCTCGACGCGGGCTTTGATCGGTTCTCCGCCCTCGCACACGAGCGCGGGTTTAGGTTCTCCCTTGCCCTCTTTGACATCGACCACTTCAAGGAGGTCAACGACACGCACGGGCACCTCGCGGGCGATCAGGTGCTCAGAGACATCGCCGCCATCATCCACGACGAGATCGACCGCCGCCACATCTTCATCCGCTACGGCGGCGACGAGTTCGTCCTCCTCGGTCTGCACTACGACCTCGAGGCGATGACTGCGTTCTGCGAGAGACTGCGCGCCATCCTCGAGGAGCGCATGGGCGGCGTCACGCTCAGCTTTGGCGTCTCCACATGGCACGGGGGATGCGACTCCCTCCCCGGGCTCATCGCGCGCGCCGACCGCGCCCTCTACCGCTCCAAGGAAAAGGGGCGCAACGCCGTCTCCGACGAGAGCGAGATCGGTGCGGCGTAGGGGAGGATATGCGCTCACCGCCAAATCCTGCCGACAAAGGAGCTGTTGCACGAAGTCGCAAACTTCGTACAACAGCTCCTTCTTTGTGCCCCTTCCACCGCTTGCGCGGTCCCCCTTCCCCTCCTTTTTTGTTCCCTATTTCATTTTTAATACTAGGTCATATATTTTTCTTGTAAATCACAGGCGACTATGCTACAATTCCCATATACTTGGGAATCGTTTTCCATGAAGGAAATGCAGACAGTGATTCCCTCATCAATGAAAAGGAGAATCATCATGTTCCAAATCGACAACATTCGGGAAATGTTCTTCTCGTGGGAGGGGCGTCTCAACCGCAAGCCCTACATCCTGCGCTGCCTCGCCCTCGGTCTCATCCTGACCGTGGTCTACATCCTGCTGATGGTCATCGCCTTTACCACGGCAGCGGCACAGGTCGGCAACGGCATCCCCACGATGGGCGCATTCAGTGCGACCTATATTCTCTACCTGCCATTCATCATCTCGGGCTATCTCCTCGCGATCCGCCGTCTGCACGACCTCGATCTCTCGGCGTTCTTCATCCTGCTGAGCTTCGTCCCCGTCGTCAGCTTCTTCTTCGCGCTCTACCTCATCTTCAAGAAGGGCACAGAGGGGCCGAACGCCTACGGCCCGGATCCGCTCAGCACGGATCCTGAGATGCCCGTATTCAGTACGTCTGTTATCCATACGACAAACAGCACAGAAATAGATGCTGCACAGACAGACAGCGATACATCGCATGACAGCGGCGTATCGCGCAGCTGAGGACTGCGTATGAATCACGCTCTCTTTTCTCTCACGGGCAGGCTCACGCGGCGCGACTTCGCCCTGACGCTCGGCGTCATCAGCGGCGGCGTCTTCTTTGCCATGCTCGCGCTCTGCTATCTCCTCTTCCCGCTCACCGCATCCGCTGCGGTGGGCTTTTTCCGTGATTCGACAGAGGTCTTCTTCACCGTCTACATCGCGGCATTTCTCGGGCTCAACCTCCTCCTCTACGCGCTCATCCCGCCGCTCGCCATCCCCGCCGTCGTACGGCGTCTGCACGATCTGGGACACGGCGGCGGCTGGGCGGCGCCCATTCTCCTCCTCTGCGTCCCCGTTCTTCTCCTCATGCTCCTGCCCGTCTGCATCTTCATCGGCATCCTCAACGATATGATAGGGCCGTCTTTTCCCCTCTGGAACGGAACAACGGAGGCATTCGCCTCCGCCGTCGCCGCGAGCATGGGCATCGCGCTGCTTCTCTTCTTCCTCCTCTTTCTCCCGCTCGCCTGCTGGCTCGGCTGGCTCTTCCTCAAAAAGGGAAAACCCGAGGCGAATTGCTGGGGCGATCCCCCCGTCGAGGAGGTACTGCCGCCCACGCGCGCAGCGTACTTCTCCACGGCGGGAACGGTGACGCGCACGGCGTTCATCCGCCGCAGCCTCCTCCTCCTCCTCGTGCTGGGGCTTGTCCTTCCGCCGGCGGCACAGCTCATCCTGCAGGCCATGGCCGGCGTGCTCATGATCCTTGTCGCGGCGATTCCGGAGGCAGCGCGGATCCTTGCCACGGTCATCATCATTCTCTTCGTCCTCCCCTTCGTACTCTTTCCGCTCCCCCTCCTGCCGCTCGTACGGCAGCGCCTGCGCACACTGGGACATTCCCCCTATGAGGCGTTTCTCCCCTTCGCCGTACTGCTCCCACTCCTCATCACACCGTTGCCGTTTGCCCGGCTTTTCTCCTCCGAGGTTCTGACGGAGGGCAGCGCTATCGCAGACGGCGCGCTCCAGTCGGCAGTGGACAGCATGATCGGCGTGCCGAGCATCCTCCTCTGGACACTCTGCGGCATCCTCTCGCTCATCGGTATTATCCGACTGCTCGCAAATGACGATATATCCTATAGAAGGGAATCGTCCGACGAAAGCGAGGTCCATGATGTACTGCCCAAAATGTGAAAAATTCGTCCCCTCCACCGCCACTGCCTGCCCGCACTGCGGCATCCCCATCATCTCGGGATTCTCGCCGAACTACGGCGCGGGCTTCTCCCTCGGCGACGACGACACAGAGAGCCGCAACGACGCGCCCCCGGCGAAGGTCGTGAACTCCGACCTCTACGACGACGTGCCCGACACGGATGCACCGCCCGTGGAGGGCATCGGCAGCAAGCTAAAGTCGCTCTTCGGATTCGGGAAGAAGTAATACGTCCATCGACAGAAAGCCCCTCGGCCATGTGCCGAGGGGCTTTTACGGCGAAAAAAGACTCCTCCCGAGGAGAAGTCTTTGTATATGTCCGTATGGTGCGATTGGCGCGAGTCGAACGCGCGACCCTCTGCTTAGGAGGCAGATGCTCTATCCATCTGAGCTACAACCGCAGGAAACGTATTGATTCTACCAAAAACACGCGAAAAGTGCAAGCCGTTCCCCGTCTCCATCCACAGAAGCGGCGACAGAGCACAAAAAGGGACACTGGACGAAACGTTTTGCTTCGTCCAGTGTCCCTCATCATGTCCTGCCGATGCAGTACTCAGGCAAGCTGAGCGCTGTCTACCGTCTGGACACTGATGTCCTTGATGGAGACAGGGTATGCCTCACCGAGCATGATCGCCTTCTTTGCGATGACATCCTGCAGGCAGGTCTCCACCGCCGCCTTCGTCAGATCATCCTTTGGATCCATCAGACTGACCGTGTGGTTCTTGCCCGTCGAGAGCGCCAGCGTCATGCGGAGCTGTTTCTTCGTCGACATGGTCGTACCTCCTTTCTGCGTTCCTCACATCATCTGCCGCGCGGGGGCTCAGTCCGTCAGGACAGCCGTATCCGTGCGCATCACCTGATCGAGCCCGTGCTTCTGCAGATTCGCGAACCCGCGTCCGACCGCGAGCGCATCCGCATCCGTGAGCACAGGCGCAAGCCCTGCGATTGTGCGGTTCTTATAGAGGTTCTTGCCGTCTGCGCCGACCCCCGTAATCACCTTCAGCGTGAGCTTGCTCGCTGCTTCTTTGCGTGCCATAGATGTCACTCCTTTCCGTTTTGTTCGTCCGCTGTAAGCTGCTTACACCCAAATACCTGCTGCGGCGAAAAAAAAGAAGAGCCTCCACGCAAAATTTTCTTTACATACGAACATATTTTCTCTATAATAGCATTCAGAAAGGAACAGGAGATCCAGAATCGTGTCCCGTGCCTGTGCGCCCCGCCAGCGGCAGGCAGGAGTCATGGAATCACAGCATTTTGCCGTGATTCCCCAAAACAAAGGAGATCCACTATGAATCGTACGAAAAGAGAATGCCTGATGCAGCGCCTGCCCGCTCCGGCGGACATCCTCGCCCTCATTCCGACGCAGGACGACACGACGCGCACCGCCGTGATCTGCGCGCACGGGAGCAGCCTGATGCTCGGCGCCACACCGGAGCACGTGCTCGCCTGTCTCGCCGAGCGCGAGGACAAGGCACTCCGCCTCATCCGACGCAATGCCGCCCGTCTCATGGCACGGCGGCGCAACATCATCCTCCCCATCCTGCATGGCTGCGTCCTCACCCCCGTCAAGATGTATAACATGCGGCGCGGCGGCATCGGCTACGTCAACACGGCATACGCCGCCCTCGTCCTGCGGCGGCGCGGTATGGGGAGCGACATCGCCCTGCAGAACGGCGACATCATCCACAGCCTGTGGACCTCGCCCACCGTCGAGCGGCTCGTGCACGAGGGGCGTGCCGTCCACTTCAAACTGCTCAACGACGTGCGGCGTCAGCTCCGCTTTGCCGAGGACTTGGCTTAGGGAAGCACTGATAAATTCAGCACCATCATCTTGACGCATCTTTTTTGCCCGTACTTCGGCGGAAAATCCTCCACAGAGCACCACTCTGCGTCCGGTTTTCCACCTTGTTCGGACGAAAAAATCTACGCCAATCTGACGGGCTTCATTTTATCAGTGATTCCCTAGAAAGCTCCTTGCATTTCCTTTCCATCCATTGTATGATACGAATATCGAACAATGGAGGGTACAATATGCAGATTTCAAGCCGCTTCACCATCGCCGTCCACGTCCTCATCTGTGTCGATCTCTTCGGCAAACACGAGCCAGCGACGAGCGAATCGCTCGCGGGGAGCATCGGCGTACATCCCGTCGTCATCCGTCGCATCCTCGGTCAGCTCCGCCGCGCGGGGCTCATCACCGTCGCACGCGGACGCGAGGGCGGCGCACACATCGCCAAGGAACTCACAGACATCACGCTCGCCGACATCTTCCGTGCCGTAGAGAGTATCAGCGGTCAGTCCCTCTTCAGCTTCCATGAGAACCCAAACCCCGCCTGCCCCGTCGGCAGCCATATCCACGATGTACTCGACCATCGTCTCATGGACATCCAAGACGCCATGGAGAAGGAAATGGAGGAGATTACCCTCGCCGACGTTGTCAAAGAGGCACGAGAAAAGGTAAATATATAGTTATTTAGCATCTATTGTCCATACAATATCTATTATTATCAATATCAATGGCCGTCCCTATCTTCAAAGGAGGAAGTACGCCACATGACATGGGTATCGCATGTTGCACTCACGGGCACGATTGCCTACGCGGTGAGTGCCGATCCGCTCGCGGCGGCGGCGGCATGCGTCGGCGCCGTCCTGCCGGACAAGGTGGAGGGCACCCCCGGCAGTGTGGGATGGCGTACATGGCGCAGCCGTCACCGCGGCTGGTCGCATTGGCCGATGCTCTATCTCGCCCTCATCGGTGCGCTCCTCCACAGCGAGACGTACATCGGGAGCAGGATGTTCCTCACTTTGCTCCTATGGGTATTCCTCGGTGCACTCCTCCACATCGCGGAGGACGCGGTCTGCGGCAAGGTGCCCGCCGTCCTCCCGACGCAGAAAATCGGGATACGCCTCTTTACCGTCGGCTCGCTGCGGGAATATCTATTCACAGCTCTATGTATTGGCATTGTCTATGCAGGAAGTTGTTTTCTAGGGAATGAGTGATAATAAAAAGACCTGTTCGATGAAGCCGAATCGCTTCGTCGAACAGGTCTTTTGCTGATGGATTAGTGATTTGCCGCCGTGTAGATGGTGATGACGTCGGCGCGTGTGAGCGGATGGAAGACGCCGATGCGGATGCGATCCTCCTGCGTCGCATCATCGGCGAGCTGCTCGATCGTCCCCGCCGAGAGGGTGCCGATCCCCAGCCCGCCGATGCTCGTCGGCATTCCGATGGAGGTGAAGAACTCCTCCATGTGACGGATGCCTGCGCGCGCCCGCTCCTCATCCGTGCCCGCATCAATGCCAAAGAGATCGGCGGCGAACTGGGCAAAGCGTGCCGGGTCGTAGGGATAGGCAAACCGCGCCCACGATCCCCAGAGCGCGGTGAGCGCACGCCCATGCGTCACATCGTAGTGTGCAGAGAGCGGATGGCTCAGCTTGTGTACGGAGAAATCCTTACCACGTCCAAGTCCTGTCAGGTCACTGTGTGATACACTGCCGCAGTACATGAGCTCACTCATCGCATCATAGTCTTTGCGCGAGACGAGGAGGCGGCGCACGGACTCCATCACGGTGCGCAGGAGATCAATCGCCACGCGGTCGGTGAAGACGTTCGGCTCCTTGACATCCGTGAAGAACCGCTCCATCGTGTGCATCATGATGTCCGATGCCCCCGCAGCGATCTGCTCACGCGGCAGGGTAAAGGCGAGCGTCGGGTTCATAAAGGCGAAGACAGGGCGGTTGAGCGGCGAATTCAGCCCCAGTTTCTGCCCCGTATCCTCATTCGTCAGCACGGCGGAGTCACTCGTCTCACTGCCCGCGGCGGGGATGGTGAGCACGGACGCGACGGGCATCGTGCGCGTCAGCTCTGCCTTTTTCGTCCAGATATCCCAGATGTCCACGTCAGGATTTGCGATGCCGTGGGCGACTGCCTTCGCCGAGTCGATCACACTCCCGCCGCCGATGGCAAGGATGAAGTTCACATCCGCGGTGAGCCCCTCGCGGATTGCCTCGCGGACGAACGCAACGCGCGGGTTCGGCTGTACGCCGCCCATGACGAGGAACGCCAGCCCCGCCGAGGTCAGATTCATCTCGATGCGCGAGAGCAGCCCCGAGCGCTCTGCGCTGCCGCCGCCGTGGAGAATGAGCACGCGGCGCGCCCCCGCCGCACGCAGTTTTGCGGGAACGGCATCCTCCGCCCCCCGCCCGAAGATGATCTCCGTCGGACAATGATAGGTAAAGCTCTGCATGAAACTCCTCCTTTAATTGGAACGAAACATACCGTATCCATCTCTATTATAGCAGAACAATCAGGAAAAAATCATATTGGTGTGAAGAAAAGTGTTGCAAAAAGACTTCAAAATTTCGTATAATAAAATACACAAAGGAATTATCATTACTTCCAGTAAGGAGGCTGAGAAAATGAGTGGAGATCAAAGCAAAGAAGCCCAACAGATACATGAGGCTGAGCAGAAATTTGATCGCACGCGTCGTCTCGTCGGCCTGTTTGGTGCGCCAATCCTCGCGATTCTGGTGCTCCTGACGCCGATCGAGGGACTCACGCTCGCATCACACAAGCTGCTCGCCATCATGGTTCTGGTGGCGCTCTGGTGGATCACGGAACCCGTGCCCATACCCGTCACGTCCCTCATCGGACCGACGCTCGCCGTCGTGACAGGCGTGGTTACGGCAAAGGATGCCTATGCGGCATTCGCCAATCCGATGATCTTCCTCTTCATGGGTGGATTTATCCTCGCAAAGGCGATGATGGATCACGGGCTCGACAAGCGATTTGCCTACTGGCTGCTCTCGCGCTCGTGGGTCGGCTCGAATCCACGCCGCATCTTCCTCGCGATCGGTCTTGCCGCAGCGCTCTGCTCCGGCTGGGTGAGCAACACGGCGACGGCCGCGATGATGTTCCCGATCGCCCTCGGTCTGCTCGCCGCCGTCAAGGAAATGATGGCCGCGAACGGCAAGGTAATCGACCTGCATGACTACAAGTACGCGACCGGGCTAATGCTCATGACCGCGTATGCCTGCTCGATCGGCGGTGTTCTGACACCGATCGGCACCCCGCCGAACATCATCATGCTCGGCTTCCTCGATCAGATGGCGAACATCCACATCTCCTTCTTTGAATGGATGACATGGGGCGTCATTGCGATGGTGGCATACTTCATCATTGCATACGTGGTTCTCATCCGCATGTTCCCGCCCGATGTCGAGCGCATCGACGGCGCAGAGGAGTTCATCCGCGCGCGTGTCGCAGAGCTCGGCGGCTGGACGCGCGCCCAGAAGAACACGCTCTTCTGCTTCCTCGTCGCCGTCTTCCTCTGGGTGTTCCCGGGCATTCTCTCGATGACGCTCGGCAGCACCTCCCCCCTCCTCAAGATGTATTCGCGCCTCTTCCCTGAGGCAGTCGCAGCGATGGCTGGCGCGCTGCTCCTCTTCCTCCTGCCGATCAACTTCAAGGAGCGCAAGTTCACACTGGAGTGGAAATCAGCGGTACAGGGCATCGAGTGGGGCACGCTCATCCTCTTCGGCGGCGGCCTCGCCATGGGCGGCATGATGTATAAGACGGGTCTCTCGCAGTGGGTCGGCGACCGCATTGTCGGGATGCTCGGCGGCGAGCCGTCCGAGTTCGCCCTCGTCGCGATCTTCTGTGTGGTGGCACTGCTCCTCTCCGAGCTCACCAGCCACACGGCAGCGACGAACATGATCGGCCCGCTCGCCATTACGGCAGCGATGTCGGCAGGGTTCAGCCCGATCCACGTCGCGATTGGTATCGCACTCTCCTCGTCACTCGGCTTCATGCTGCCGGTGTCCACACCGCCGAATGCGATTGTCTATGCATCGGGCTATATCCCCATCACAAAGATGATCAAGACCGGTGTCTACATCGACTTTATCGGCATCTTCTGCGTGACCATCCCGCTCGTGCTCTACTTCGTGGTATGGCTCGTCGGGTAAAACAATCTATCTTCCACATACAAGAGGCTGTGGCACAAAGATAAATGTATCTTTGTGCCACGGCCTTTTTTCGTATAGGGACAGATTCGCGAAACGACATTCTCGGAATCCGTTATCTATGAGAGGCTTGGCATGACGAAGAAGTGCGAGCAAAAAGATGTGCTAAGATAGCTCGGTTGAATTTATCGGTGAGCGCAATCTTTTCCTCACGGTGCAGCTCCTTGAGAAGGGGATGCCGCTCTTCATCGATCTCAATATGCAGGACGATGCGCAGCGGCGCGGCATCAAGATCAACACGGCGAAGCTCGAAGAGGCGCTCGGCATGCCCACCGTCGAGACGACGGGGCGCAGCAGCAAGAGTACAAAGACGCTGCTCGATGTCTTTACGAGTACGGTCATGGCAAGGTACCAGCCGAGCGAACTCGTCAAGGAGCATATCGCGAAGATCCATGAGATCGAGAGCAGTTCGCGTACGGAGGCGGAGAAGGCAGAGGCGATCATCGAGGCGCGCTATGCACTCATCGATCAAATCGTGCAGTATGCCGTAACAGTGCAGAATATCGGTGCGACGTACTCGGAGAAAATGGATCGTTTTCTCGCAAACGGTGTGCTTGCGCTGCCGATTTTCCTTTTGATTCTCTATGGCGTGTTTCAGATCACGTTTACATGGATCGGACAGCCCATTGCCGACGAACTCGAGGTGCTCATCAACGATGAGTTCCTGAACTTTGTCAAGGATTCGCTTGTAGCAGCGGGAGTCGCGGACTGGATGGTTTCGCTGGTCACGGACGGCATCATCGCGGGTGTCGGCTCAGTGCTGACGTTCGTTCCGCTCATCTTCGTCCTGTTCTTCTGCCTCTCGTTCCTCGACGGCACGGGCTACATGGCGCGTATCGCGTTTATCACGGATCCGATTATGCGCCGCTGCGGGCTGACGGGCAAGGGGATCATGCCGCTGATGATGGGCTTCGGCTGCGCCGTTCCGTCCATCATGGGGGCACGTGCGCTCGACTCGGAAAAAGACCGCATGATTTCGATCCTCGTCACTCCGTTCCTGACGTGCGGTGCGAAGCTGCCAATCATGGCTCTGTTGGCGGCGATGTTCTTCCCCGATGATGCGGCAAACATTGTATTCCTTATGTATATCATCGGTATGGTCATGGCCATCATTGTAGCGAAGGTGCTCGGTTCGACACTCTTTAAGGCACAGGGCTCGACCTTTCTGTTGGAGCTCCCGCCGTACCGTATGCCCGATATGAATTCGGTTCTCTTGGAGACGTGGGACAAGGGTAAGGGATACCTCATCAAGGCAGGTACGATTATCTTTGCGGCATCGGTCATCCTTTGGTTCATGTCGAACTACAACTTCAGCGGTCCGTGCGAGATTGAGGACAGTATCCTCGCGACGCTCGGCGGCTGGATGTCTACGCTCTTCACATTCCAAGGCTTTGCAACGTGGGAGGCTGGCGCGGCCGTCCTTTCCGGCATCATGGCAAAGGAAACGGTCGTTGCGACAATCGGCATTCTCTATGGTGTTGCCGATGTTTCGACCGAGGCGGCGGATGCGGCTGATACGGCTTCTACGATGCTTCAGACAGGTATGGGCGCAGCATTTACAAGTCTTTCTGCGCTCTCCTTCATGGTGTTCTCACAACTCTACACGCCGTGTGTCACGTCACTCGGTACGCTTAGGAAAGAGACAGGCGCGTGGAAATGGGTCGGCTTCTCTGCCGTCTATATGTTCGCGATTGCTTGGTTTGTTTCGCTTCTTGTCTATCAGATTGGTCGGATCCTCGGCTTCTGATGGGCGCCTCTGAGGGGGAGATTCTTATGGCGACCTATGTCGTCGGTGCATTTTTGGCGGCTGCTTTCTTTTTTGCCGTTCGCCATGTCTATCGGAACTTTCGCCTGGGCAGGAAGGACTGTTGCGGCAGCAGCTGCTCGTCATGTGATGAACCTCCTTCCTGCTGCCATTCATCGGAACAACCGAAAAAATAAAGGAAGCACTGATACGCTGAATGGATCAGTACTTCCTAAAAAATGGGCTGCTGCACGTTTGTTTCGTGCAACAGCCCATTTTGATCTACTCTTCTGCGGTAAAGCAGACCGGCACCTCCGTCAGCTCCGTCTCCATGCGGCGGCAGGTGACGTTCGCCGAGGCGAGCATCCGCTTTGAGGCCTTCGTGCTGTCCGTCCCGGCGTACTTATCCGAGAGGTAGATGACCTCACGGATGCCGCTCTGGATGATCGCCTTGCAGCATTCGTTGCACGGGAACAGTGATGTGTAGATACGACAGCCTTTCAATGACGTGCTTGCATTGAGGATAGCGTTCAGCTCTGCATGCACGACATAGGGGTACTTTTGCTCGGCGAACTCCCCCGTCCGTCCCCACGGATACTCATGGTCGTCGCAGCCGTTCGGCATCCCGTTGTAGCCAACGCCGACGATATGCTTGTCCTCGTTGACGATGCAGGCGCCGACCTGCGTATGCGGATCCTTGCTGCGGTAGGCGGAAAAGAGCGCCACGCCCATAAAATACTCATCCCATGAGATAATCATGACGATTCCTCCCTGTATTGCACAGCATACATTTGTTTGCTATAATCATAGCAGGCACTGTACGTAACGGTAGGCGGCTAATCTCACCCCCGAGAGGGGGGATACGCATGGATACCTATGAGTTCCTATCATTTCTCATAGTATATACCATACTGATCTTGTCAGTAAAACGATGAACGAGAAAAACCCGCCGAACGTCTCCAAACTGTAGGCGGGAATCTCTCTCCTAAGATATAAGGGGGCGGCCGCCCATCGGCAGTGCCCTTTTTCTATGTCTATTTTACTTCAATCCGCCGATTTCGTCAAGCACGAGGCTCACACCACATCGACGCGCAGCACGCCGTCCACCTGCCGCAGAGCATCAGCGATAAAGGACGGCTTGATGTTCTCACGATTATAGACCTCAAAGGTCAGGTAGATGCGCCGCTCGCCGCCCGTCTCTGTCTCCGCCTCGTCCTCGTCCGTCCTGACCTTCATCCCGCGTGAGCGCAGATGGAGATCCTCGATGCAGGCACTGACGCGCATGATCTGCCCGGGACGGTCGATCGTGTGGATGGAGAGGGAGAGCAGGCGTTCATGATCGACCCACGCATCGAGCCGCGAGAGATTCCCGAGGATGAGGAACACGATCGCCGTCGTCACGCTCGCGCCGAGGTAAAACCCAGCGCCGACTGCAAGCCCGACCCCCGCGACCACCCAGAGCGTCGCCGCCGTCGTCAGGCCTGTGACCGTCAGCCCCTCCTTCATGATTGCGCCCGCACCGAGAAAGCCGATACCCGAGACCACCTGCGCCGCGAGACGCGCGGGGTCGGCGTTCGTCTTGCCCTCCACATTGTCATAGAGCGCCTGCGACATAATCATGATAAGACATGAGCCGAGCGCCACGAGCATATTCGTCCGCAGCCCCGCCGACTTGTTTCGCATCTGCCGCTCATAGCCGATGATCCCGCCCATCACACACGAAAGCACGAGCCGCAGACATACCTCCCACTCCGCCATCAACTCTTCCTCCTAAAATAAACAGAATATATCGTATACAACTTATTCCATAAGTTATCCCCAGCTGTGTAAAACTCTGTGGATAAAATTGTTCAAAAGCCCCAAACCGCCTTTATCCACACATCTTTACACAATGTGCATAATTTTTACGAACGATCCTCCGATTTCTGTGGATAACGTGGATAAATCAGTGGATAACCCCATATATGGGAGTTGATCGGCTGATATTTTCCATATTTTGTAGCAGAATCGGGGCTACTTTTCCACAGGGACGCGTGGATATCCGGACTTCTCCTCCGCCGTCCAAGAGTGATAAGGGTGCACAATCAGTGACGAATTGTAGTAGCGTTTTTCCCCCGTCACCTCGCGATCCACCCACGCGGGCAGCGTGACCTCCGCCGTCTCCGACGGCAGTTCCACCTCAGCGACGATGAGACCATCGTTTGCCCCATGAAAGACATCGACCTCCCATCGGCGCCCTGCGGCATCCACGACATAGCGCGTCTTCTCCACGAGCGGCGGATCGCAGAGCGCGAGCATCGCCCGCGCATCCGTCGGGGGGATCTCATACTCATACTCCGCGCGCACCATCCCGCGCGTCTCCCCCTTGACCGTCAGATAGCCGCGCCCGCCGGCGAGACGCACGCGCACCGTCCGCTGCGGATCACGCGAGAGATAGCCCTGCGCCATCTCCGTCCCCGCGCCCTGTGGGCAGAAATCCGCCCGCACCGTAAACTTGCGCTCGATCTCAACGCCCATATTTTCCCTCCTATATTATAGTAGGTTTTCTTTCAAAAATACTCCCGTAAAATAATTTTCTCGGCACGAATCGGCATTTTATCCGACCATGGAGAAAGTAGTGCAGGCAGCGTATTTTTTGCGATTAAACCGAACGGAACAATGAATACAGCCCCATTCTGCCGCCTAGAGCCGGCAAAAACAGCAGATTTCCGCCATTTTCCAAGGAACAATCCCTTGCATATTCGCCGCGTTTGCTATATATTATGTGATACTGAGTAGATATGTACCATCCCTGTGATTTCTACAGTATAATCCACACGCACGCGAAGCGCAACCGCACGGCGCGGAATACACGCGCCCACCTGCGATGGGGGAGGAAAGGACAGATTCTGCATTGACGACACTACCACCGAAGAGACCGACGACGAAAAAGAAACGATGGCCCTACATCGTGCTCGGCACGATCCTCATCTTCGTCCTTGCGGCGCTCGCGGGCGTCTTCTTTGCCCAGAGCAGCCTGCTCGACCGCAACAAGGAGACCCCGAAGGACGAGCTGCTCACCGCCAAGGACAAGGCAACCATCATGATCATGGGCGTCGATGAGCGCTCCGACGACGTCGGACGCAGCGACACCCTCATGGTCGCGACCATCGACCCGCAGAAAAACGAGGCCTCGCTCCTCTCCATCCCGCGTGACACGCGCGTCGCCATCCCGAAAAACGGCTACGACAAAATCAACGCGGCATACGCCTACGGCGGCGAAAAACTCACCCAGCGCACCGTCGAGGACTTCCTCGGCATCCGCATGGATCACTACGTCATCATCAACACCCACGCCTTCCAAAAGATCATCGACGCCATCGGCGGCATCGACATCGACGTCGAAAAGCGCATGTACTACGAGGATCCGTGGGACGACGACGGCGGCCTCGTCATCGACCTGCGCCCGGGACGCCAGCACATGGACGGCAAGACGGCCGTCACCTACGTCCGCTACCGCGACGAGGAGGGCGACATCGGCCGCGTCAAACGCCAGCAGAAATTCATGCGCGCGTGCGTTGACGCTGTAACCACCCCCACCATCCTGCCGCGCCTGCCGGGCATCATCGCGAGCGTCATCGACAGCGTCAAGACCGACCTCAGCGTCCGCCAGATGCTTGAGTTCATCGGCACACTGAAACAGGCACAGGCAAAGGGACTGCGCACCGACATGGTGCCGGGACGCCCGCTCTACATCGAGGGCATCAGCTACTGGATCCCCGACATGGAGCAGCTGCGCCGCAACATGGTCAACACCCTCGGCCTCAGCCTGAACGCGAACGAGCGCAGCCGCATGGAGCGCGCCATCCGCGACTACGAGAACTCCATCCCCGCCGGCGCCACCGAGGTACCCGAGGGCGACAACACCATCGGCCGCCGCGTCAGCGGAGACGAGGCACTCGACACACGGAGCCGCAAACACTCCTCCTCCGAGGACAGCAGCAAGACCGAGCGCAAATCCACCGACCAGAAGAACAGCGACAAGAGCAGCAAAACGCAGAGCACCGACACATCCCCACCGAAAAAATCGGCCGACACCGACAGTGGAACTGGAAACGGGAACAACAGCCGCCACGCGAGCACGCGCCAGAGCAGCAGTGCCGACAGCGGCGGCGACACCGCAGCACCGCAGCGCAGCGGCGGCAGCCCCGGCAAGGAAAACTGATCTGCTGCCTCGATCCATCACAAAGCATAACGCCCTCTCGCCTCCCCTACGGGGAAGGGGAACCGTAGAAACGGCGGCAGAGGACATATAGAGGGGACATCCCCAAGGAAAGGAAAATGCACTATGGGAAGCAAATTTGATGCAGAATCACTCGACCTTCATAAGAGCCATCACGGCAAGCTCGGCGTCACGCCAACCGTCCCGCTGAAGACCCGTGACGACCTCAGCCGCGCCTACACGCCCGGCGTCGCCGCACCGTGCCTCGCGATCAAGGCAGATCCCGAAAAGATCTACGACTACACGAGCAAGGGCAACATGGTCGCCGTCGTCACGAACGGCACCGCCGTCCTCGGTCTCGGCAACATCGGCGCAGGCGCAGGCCTCCCCGTCATGGAGGGCAAGGCGATCCTCTTCAAGGGCTTTGCCGGTGTCGACTCCGTCCCCGTCTGCGTGAACAGCGAAAAAGTCGAGGATGTCGTCAAAGTCTGCCAGCTCATCGCCCCCACCTACGGCGGCATCAACCTCGAGGACATCAAGGCACCCCAGTGCTTTGACATCGAGAACGAGCTCAAAAAGACCCTCGACATCCCCGTTTTCCATGATGACCAGCACGGCACAGCGATCGTCGTCGTCTCCGCCCTCCTCAACGCGTACAAGTACCTCGGGCGCGACCTCAAGGCGGCGAACATCGTCATCAACGGCGCAGGTGCGGCAGGACAGGCGATCGCACGCCTCCTCTTTGCCTACGGCATCAAGACCGTCGTCCTCTGCGACACGACGGGCGCGATCTACGAGGGTCGCGAAAAGAACATGAACCCGTACAAGGAGAGCATCGCCAAAGTCTCCAACCATCAGAAAGAGCAGGGCACCCTCGCCGAGGTCATCAAGGACAAGGACATCTTCATCGGTGTCTCCGCCCCCGGCAGCCTCACGCCCGAGATGATCAAGAGCATGAGCAAGGACCCCGTCGTCATGGCGATGGCGAACCCCGTCCCCGAGATCCTGCCCGACGAGGCAAAGGCAGCAGGCGCACGCATCGTCTGCACGGGACGCTCTGACTTCCCGAATCAGGTCAACAACCTCCTCGCCTTCCCGGGCATCTTCCGCGGTGCGCTGGACGTGCGCGCAAAGGAAATCACCGAGGAGATGAAAATCGCCGCCGCCGGCGCGATTGCCTCCCTCATCCACGAATCCGAGCTGAACGAGACCAACATCATCGCCAGCCCGCTCGACCCGCGCGTCGCACCGACCGTCGCCGCTGCTGTCGCCGAGGCGGCACTCAACACGGGCGTCGCACGCCGCACCGACATCACCCCGTCCGCCGTCGCCGCCCACACGCGCGAGCTGCTCGGACACACCCTCGGCTAAGACGCATAGACATCACTGACAGGACTGCTGCACTCACACAAAGGATATCGGCGCAACGGTCAAAATGATTGGCGCGTGGATGTGGGTATACAGTTCGGCAATAACAAACCGCCGCCGAAGGGCATTCGTCCTTCGGCGGCGGTTTTCGTATGCTTGACAAGTTTTTCCATTTCACCTAGTATCAGTATAGGAAGGAAAGGAGTGTAGCAATCAATGGATGCAAATGAACTGACCTCCGTGTTTCGGATCGGCGAAACTATCGCCGTGGAGTTCAAACGCTGCGGCAACGGCATTGAGAGCGATGTCTATGAAACGGTCTGCTCCTTTCTAAACCGCTATGGCGGCGATATTTTCCTCGGCGTTCTGGACGATGGTACAGTGGCGGGCGTTGCGGAAAAAGCTGCCCCAGATATGGTGCGGAATTTCATCAGCCAAATCAGCAATCCGGACATCCTCTCTCCGACGGTATGCCTCACGCCGAAGATCATCATGCATGAGGGAAAGACCCTCATCCACATCCATATTCTGCCCAGCGCCGAGGTACACAGCTACAAGCGCGTGATCTACGACCGCATACAGGATGCCGATGTCAAGGTAACAGCGACGGCACAAATCGCGCAGATGTATATACGAAAACAGGAAATCTTTACCGAGCGCAAAATCTATCCCTATGTCAGTATCGAGGATCTGCGCCTTGACCTCCTACCGAAACTACGGACGATGGCGGTCAACAGCGGCGGCGGTCAGCATCCGTGGACGGCGATGACCGACGAGGAACTTCTAAAGAGCGCTCGTCTCTATGGAAAGGATCGTGTGACCGGCGCGGAGGGCTACAATCTCGCCGCTGTTATGCTGCTCGGACGGGATGACGTGATACCGGACGTGGTGCCTGCATATCTCACGGACGCATTGCTGCGCCGCATTGACACGAAACGCTACGATGACCGCGAGATCATCCGCACCAACCTGATCGAGAGCTACGAGTGCCTCATGGCATTTGCTCAGAAATATCTGCCCGATAAATTCTATCTCGAAGATGACCAGAGGAAAAGCCTGCGCACCATCATCACCCGGGAGATTATCGCAAATACGCTCATTCATCGCGAGTATACGAGCAGCTATCAGGCAAAATTCGTCATTGAACGCAGCCGTATGTATGTCGAAAATGCAAACCGTTGTGCGCAGCTCGGTGTCCTCACCCCCATGAATTTGGAGCCAAATCCAAAGAATCCCATCATCGCAGCGTTTTTCCGCAACATCGGCTATGCCGATCAACTCGGTTCGGGTGTGCGCAATCTCTATCACTACTCAAAGTTCTACAGCGGGGAGGCGCCGGAGCTGAGAGAGGATGACATCTTTCGGATTACGGTTCCCTTGGATGTGGCACTGGTCGATGCTATGGAAAATCCCACCCAAGGTCGGGAAAATCCCACCCAAGATCAGGAA
>JABZYJ010000170.1 GCA_015265235.1 Selenomonas sp.
CCACACGGCGGTATGACAGGTGTATTCAGTCCGCCCCAGTGGTGGAAGTATTGTCTGGAATTTGCCCGTGATTGGCTGCACCATAGTCCGCATGCCGAGAAATTCAGAATCGAGGGCGGGGTATGTTACAGCGAGGAGGATTTTATCGCGTACCTCAATCAATATGTATTTCCGGAAGAAAGATCTGTGCCGGTCAAGAATTTAGGCCGGATGAATCTTGGTGAGGATCTGCCCGAAGAATACAGGGGATGTCCCTGCTTTCATTTTTGACAGAGACCGGGGCGGGGGGATGAAATCGTCTTCCCGCCATATTTTATGGGAGCGGTCAGCCATTTCTTTGAAAGACATGAGCGACATCTTCCTGTCTGCCGGCGACGAGAACGGCGGCATCCGGCGCGAAGATCGTCTGGGCAGAGATATTGAGGTCGATGTTGTCGCCTGCTTTTATGCCGAGGATGTTCAGGTGATGCCGGCGGCGGATATCAAGCTCGATGATGCTTTTCCCTTCCCATGCTTTTGGTACGAGTACTTCGTAGATGGCGTATTCGTCGCTGAGCGGGAAGTAGTCAAGGATATGATTGGAACTGCAGCGGATGGCCGTCCAAAGCGCGAATTGGCGCTCCGGGTAGACGGTTTCGTCCGCGCCGTTCCGCAGCAGGAATTTTTCGTGAATGTCGCGCGAGGCGCGCGCTACGACATAGCGTGCGCCAAATTCTTTGAGAAGCGAGGTTGTTTCGAGGGAGCTTTGGAAGTCATCGCCGATGGCGACGATGCAGACATCAAAGTTGGGGATGTCGAGAGAGCGCAGAAAGTCGGCATTGGTGCTGTCGGCGATGAGTGCGTTCGTCACGAACGGCAGAATGCTGTTTACGCGATCTTCGTCGTGGTCGACGGCGAGGACCTCGTGCTGCATGTCGTGCAGCTTTTCTGCAATGTAGCGGCCGAAGCGGCCAAGTCCGATGAGCAGGATGGATTTCATGATGTTCCTCCTATCCGATGGTGATTCGTTCTTCCGGGCTGCGGCCGGAGTCTTGTCTGCTGTGTGCATGGGCAGCAAAGATGACAGTGAGACCTCCGATGCGCCCGAAGAACATCAAAAGCATCATGACGTATTTGGAAAGCGGCCCCAGATCGTCGGTGACGCCGATGGAAAGGCCGACGGTTCCCAGCGCAGAAGCCGTCTCAAAAGCGCTGTCGATCAGGCGTATGCCGTCAATGAGGTTGAGCAGTACGCTGCCCGAAGCGAAAAGCAGGAGATACATCATGAGGATGGTGACGGCATGACGCTGTGTTTCGGAGGAAAGACGCCGCGAGAAGCAAGTCGGATCCTTCTTGAGGCGGAAGGTGGCGATCATGATGGCAAACAAGGTGAAAGCTGTTGTTGTCTTGATGCCGCCTGCGGTGGAGCCGGGCGAGCCGCCGATGAGCATCAAGGCGATGAGGGCGGCTCGTCCCGTTTCGCTGAAATCCTTGATGTCGATCGTGTTGTAGCCTGCGGTGCGGGTCGTAACGGATTGAAAGAAGGAGATCAGGAAGTGTTCGCTGAGGGACGTGCTGGGATCGAGTTCGAAGAAAAAGAAGAAAAGCCCCGGAATCAGGATGAGAGCTGCCGTCATCGTCAGGGCGATCTTGCTTTGCAGGGTGTAAGCATGGAAATTTCCGCGGTTCAGACGGATGTCCGCCCAGGTGGTGAAGCCAAGTCCGCCGGCGATGATGAGGAGCATTACCGTGACGTTTACGATAGGATCGCCGACGAAATCCATCAGGGAATTGCCGAAGAGATCGAAGCCTGCATTGCAGAAGGATGAGATGGAATGAAAGACCGCGAAGTAAATGCCACGTAAAAGGCCGACTTTTTGGCAAAAGGAAGGGGCGAGAAAAAGGGCGCCGAGAAATTCAATGAAGAAAGTCAAGCGCAAAATGAAGTAGAGGAGCGGTACGATGCCGCCAAGCTGCGGAGCGGAGACAGCGTCTTTGGAAAGACTGCGCTGCATGAGACCGATGCGCTGCCCTGAAAGGGCGGCGAGAGAGACAGCGACGGTAATGACGCCGAAGCCGCCGACCTGAATCATGGCGAGGATGACGAGCTGACCGAAAAGCGTCCAGTATGCAGCGG
The DNA here is from genome assembly GCA_015265235.1 of Selenomonas sp. GTDB lineage: Bacteria > Bacillota > Negativicutes > Selenomonadales > Selenomonadaceae > Centipeda. The sequence continues at coordinate 2,117 of JABZYJ010000170.1, forward strand.
TGTCGACAGTCGTAAGGCCCGTCACGCAGCTGGCAGAAACGGAGGTGAAGAGCGCATCGGAAAAGGAGGCGCCTTCGCCGTTTGCCGTGGCCCAAGGCAGCATCAAAAGCCCGGTGCCGCAGAGAATCAAACAGAGAAAACTTAAGATGATGATACGGAAGGGCGAGAGCCTTCGCAAACGTATAATAATGTTCATAAAACAGCCTCGATTTAAAATGGCAGCTTGCTTTGAGAACAAGCTTCTGCTACTGGTCGCTTTTCATTGTAACTTCCTTTTTGTGTTCGTGCAAGAAGCGATTTATGCCATAGGCATCGCCGTGTTTTGAGGGTGTCTTTCTTTTATGAGGATCTTGCCAAACAAGGGCGTGTCGCACCTTTGTTATTCGTGTTTTTTGCCGCAGGCGACAGCGGCGAAAGGGAAAAATGCATCCGTGAGAACGCCCGCATTGCACAGAATCAGGAGGAGTATCAGAAGCACTACGAGGTGCTTGTGGCGAGATATGATGCTGCCAAGGCTCGGTTTGACAAGGTGACGGAAGCCATCTCTGCCAAGGAAGCGCAGTCCGAGCGATTGGAGGGATTTATCAAGCGGCTAAAAACCCAGACCGATCCTGTGGAAGAGTTCAATAGCCAGCTTTGGGCGAGTATGGTGGAGTACATGACTGTGGGCATGGACAAGGGGCTGACGGTGGTGTTTCGAGATGGGACGGCAGTGAGAGTGTAACAGGGGGGTTGAATGGAGAAGTTTTTCAAAAAGAGTTGAAGTCTTTTAGGGAATTACTGATAAAATGAAGGGGTTTCGCGCTCTAATTGCGGGCGTATGTCGACGGTGACATCGTACAATGCGACACCCGGTGCACCTGTCCGAACTTCGCCCATGTCAGTGGATTGACTTACGGTTAGCCGGTTGAGCGAGGAAGAACGGCTTTCCCCGTGCGGGCAGAGAATGATATCCTCCGGGACAGTTTCTGTGAGGCAGACGGTGACGGCAATCTCTGCCGTTTCATTCCATAGGACGGCAGGACTGTTTTCCGTGAGCCCCTTTGCTGCTGCGGCTTTTGGATGGAGAAAGACCACAGGATGTTCGGGAAGCTGTGTTTCCGGCATTTGATGCTGTCCGTTAATGTTTTGCTGTGCGTGTGGTGTCAAAAAATAAAATGGATACTTCGATGTCGGAAAGAGTATGTCGTTTATATGAGAGAGAGCAGCAGTGAAATTTTCCATCGTCCGTGGCGAAGCGGTGATCTTTCCACGGTATGCCCATATCGTATGTGCGTGTGCCTGCTTCCAATTCACGCCAATGTTTGATGGAAAGGCGTTCATATACGGTGGAAGTAAATACTTCATCGAGAAAGTCGGCAGCATCCTTCTGCCATGGGAAGCTGCTCGTGCCGGGCGCGAGTTCGTTCAGCCGGCGCGTGAGCAAGCGGGCGATGT
>JABZYJ010000171.1 GCA_015265235.1 Selenomonas sp.
GGCGGCGGCTCCGGGTCGCGCGAGGTGATCTTGATGATCTGCTGCTTGCCGCCCTTACCCGCCTTTACGGCCTCGTGGATGGCACGGAAGTTGTGGTCAAAGCGGCGGTTGAAGCCGACCTGATACTTCTTGCCGGTCTCCTTGACAACAGCGAGAACTTCCTTGATCTTCTCGACATCGTGGTCGATGGGCTTCTCACAGAAGACGTGCTTGCCCGCGCGCAGCGCCTCGATGGAGACGGGTGCGTGCTGATCCGTGGAGGCGCAGATCAGTACTGCCTCGATCTCGGGATCGCTCAGGATGTCATGGTAGTCCTTTGTTGTCTTTTCGACACCGATGGACTTTGCCCATGCCTCGATCTTCTCATTCATGAAGGGATCTGCAATCGTCTTTACCGTCGCGTTCTTGACGATCTTCGAGATGCTCTCGCCGTGGACGTGGCCGATACGGCCGGCGCCAATGATACCGACTTTGATCATGTGGATAACCGCCTTTCTCTGTGTAGAGGAGTGTTTCCTTCTTTTTCTGATAGAAGTATAGCACAATCTGCACGAGAAAGACTTAAATATCTTGGTAATTTTTTGGGTATGTTTGAATATTTTATTGCGTATATCGCCTATGTTTTTCAACAGACTATAAAATCTTGCGTTTTTCTCCTCTCTCCATTTATCAGTGATTCCTAAAATATTTTCTGTGTAGGTTTTCATGCTCTGTTATAATGGTAAAAAACGAAGTGAATGGAGGTGGATCCATGAAAGCGGCGGTCTAGGCTTTGACCTCGTGGAGCATCGGGCGGGGATGCGCGTCATTGTTCTGCCGCATCCGGAGAAGATGGCGGGGGCATTTGCACAGCATCCGCATCTTCGTATGGGCGGATTTTGACACCGGATCCCGCAGGGGATTTTTGTGGGATCCGGTGTTTTTTATGTGGAACTTTGTTATAATGGCAGGGGAATAACCGTAACGAGGTGTGAGATATGAAAGATTTGGGGCTTTTCAAGGGCAGACGCGTCCTCCTCACAGGGCATACAGGCTTTAAGGGCATGTGGCTTGCCCTCCTGCTCCTCCGGGTGGGGGCAGAGGTGACGGGATTTGCACTCGATGCGCCGACGGAGGGCGGACGGGAGGCGCTCCGTCGGCTTGGCGTTTTGAAGGAGCTGCGCGATCTGCGCGGCGATGTGCGCGATGCCGATGCACTTGGACGCGCGTTTGCCGCGGCGCGGCCGGAGGTCGTCTTTCACCTCGCGGCGCAGCCGATTGTGCGGACGAGTTACCGCCAGCCCGTGGAGACGTTTGCGGCAAATGTGATGGGGACCGTCAATGTCCTTGAATGTATCCGCACATCGGACACCGTTCGTTCTGCGCTCATGGTGACGACGGATAAGGTCTATGAGAATAAGGAGTGGCCGTGGGGCTACCGCGAGAATGAGCCGCTCTTGGGCTATGATCCGTATTCGGCGAGCAAGAGCTGTGCGGAGATCGCCGCCCATAGTTATCGGCAGAGCTTCTTCGCGGGCAGCGGAGTGCGGCTTTCGACGGCGCGCGCGGGCAACGTGATCGGGGGCGGCGACTTTGCGCCCGACCGCATCATCCCCGACTGTATCCGCGCAGCGGTGCGCGGGCAGGTGATCGACATCCGCAATCCGCATTCGACACGCCCCTATCAGCATGTCTTAGAGCCGCTTTCTGTGTATCTGATGCTCGCAGCACGGCAGGCGGAGGATGACGCGCTGGTCGGGGCATGGAATGTCGGCCCCGACGATGCGGACTGCGTGACGACGGGAGAGCTCGCCGATCTCTTCTGCCGGACGTGGGGCGCGGGCGCACGGTGGGAGGCACATGCAGACGGCGGCCCACATGAGGCGCATTTTCTGAAACTCGACTGCTCGAAAATAAAGAGTGAACTCGGGTGGAAACCGCGCTGGCATATCGCCGAGGCCGTGGAGAAAACGGTGGAATGGGCAAAGGCATGGGAAGCGGGCGCGGATATGCGCGCGGTGACCGAGGCACAGATCGAGGCGTTTTCGCAGGGAATCATAGAGCAGGGAGAGAAATCGGATGAGTGAGCAGGAGATGCGTGGGGAGATTCTCGCGCTTGTACGGGCGTACTGTGAGAAGTATCATGCACCAAAGGAGGATTTCTCCCCGGGGGATCGTCTGCCGTATGCGGCGCGCGTCTACGATCATGAGGAGATGGAGAATCTCGTCGCGAGTGCGCTTGAGTTCTGGCTGACGGCGGGGCACTATACGGAGGAGTTCGAGCGTGGGCTCGCGGCGTATCTCGGGGTGAAGCACTGCTCGCTCGTGAACTCAGGCTCGTCGGCGAATCTGCTCGCCTTTATGGCGCTCACGTCGCCGCTCCTCGGGGCGCGTGCCGTCGGGCGCGGTGATGAGGTCATCACGGTGGCGGCGGGCTTTCCGACGACGGTCGCGCCGATCATCCAGTACGGTGCGGTGCCCGTCTTTGTCGATGTGAGTCTGCCGACGTACAATGTGGATGTGTCGCTCCTAGAGGGAGCACGCTCCGCGCGGACGAAGGCCGTCATGATCGCGCATACGCTCGGCAATCCGTTCGATCTGGCGGCAGTCAAGGCGTTCTGCCAAAAGCACAGCCTCTGGCTCGTTGAGGACAACTGTGACGCACTCGGCTCGCAGTATACGATCGACGGAGAGACGCGCTATACGGGCACGATCGGCGATATCGGTACGTCGAGCTTCTATCCGCCGCATCACATGACGATGGGCGAGGGCGGCGCGGTCTATACGAATGATCCGCTCCTCCACCGCATCGTGCGCTCCCTGCGCGACTGGGGACGCGACTGCGTCTGTGCGTCGGGGCAGGACAACCGCTGCGGGCATCGTTTTGATGGGCAGTACGGTGCGCTGCCGCGCGGCTACGATCACAAATACGTCTACTCGCATTTCGGCTACAATCTCAAGGTGACGGATATGCAGGCGGCCGTCGGTGTCGCCCAGCTGAAAAAACTGCCGTCCTTTGTCGCGCGTCGCCGGCATAACTTTGCGCGGCTCCACGCGGCACTCGCCGATCTGGGCGATGCCTTTGTCCTGCCGGAGGCAACAGCGCATGCAGATCCCAGCTGGTTTGGCTTTTTGCTGACCTGCCGTGACGGCGTGGACCGCGCCAAGATCGTGCCGTATATCGAGGGGCGGGGCATCCAGACGCGTATGCTCTTCGCGGGGAATCTGACGAAGCACCCCTGCTTTGATGCCATGCGCGCCTCAGGCGAGGGCTATCGTGTGGCAGGGACGCTCGCGGCGACCGACCGCATTATGAACGACACGTTCTGGCTGGGTGTCTACCCCGGACTGACAGATGCGAAGATCGACTATATGGCACAGGTCGTACGGGATGCTGTGCACGCGGTGCGGTAGTGCTGTATCAAACGAGAGGGCGGAGCTAAGGAATCACTGATAAATTCGGCACAACCATCTTGACGCATCTTTTTTGCCCGCACTTCGGCGGAAAATCCTCCACAGAGCACCACTCTGCGTCCGGTTT
>JABZYJ010000172.1 GCA_015265235.1 Selenomonas sp.
CCCCAAGGCCACGGCTGCCCATGACGATGAGGTCGATGTCGTTCGTCTCTGCAAAATCGAGGACGACGACAGCGGGCGACCCTGTATCCGAGAACGACTCCTTCTCAATCCCCTCGGGCACCATCTCCATCGCACGGTCGAGGACGACATTCCCCGCCTTCGTCACCGAGTCGAGAATCGCATCCGACAGGACGGCATTGATCGCGAGCTGATTGATGTTTGCGACATAGAGAAAATTCAGCTTTGCACCACAGATCTTCGCCAGCGTCACCGCCTGCTCAATCGCACGGTCTGCCCCTTCGGAACCATCAACAGGAACCAAAATATTCTTCATCATGGAAGTACCTCCTCACTGTTCCACTTCAATCATTTCCTACCACGAGGACACATGCATGTGCACGTTCCAAGACAGTCTGCATCACACTCCCGAGCAGCAGACCGCTCACGCGTGAATGCTTGTGCCCGCTGATGGCAACCAGACGTATGCCCATCACGTCGATAAAGCGCAGAATCTCCTCCGCCGGTATTCCCGCACGATGATGACATGCGCGGGCGACCTCCTGCGGAAGCAGGGACTCCGCGACGGTAAAAATCTCCTGCGCCTCTTCTGCCGCAGGGCGTACAATACTCGCGGGAAGCCACGACGCATCCCCCTCATCCGTGCTCTCGTCAAACGGGGAAACATAGAGGAAATCAACGGATGCCTCCATGACACGCGCAAGCTCTCCCGCCGGACGAATGACACGCAGCGCATCCTCGCTCCCATCCACAGGAATCAGGATACGCCCATAGGGGGAATCTCCCATCGCGCACCTCCGCTTCGTCTTGACACGGAAAGCACGGTATTTCATGCTTTCTTTTCCTTATTTTATTCGCGAAATACGGGCAAACTCCTTCTTTATTCCGACAACTTTTCGTCGATGGAAAAGAATTTGACGCGCTTCAATGAACATGATAGACTAACTTCATTAAATAGACAAGGGGAGATTATCATGGGAGAAGAACAGCACGTACCGACAGATGAAGAGATCGTCGCATCCACAGGCATATCCGATATATACGCCGCAGCCAAGCGACTGGAGGGAATCGTCCGCAAGTCACCGCTCGTATACAGCGACTATTTCTCTGAGCTCTCGGGGAACGCGACCTATCTGAAGCTCGAAAACCTCCAGACGACGGGGGCATTTAAGCTGCGCGGTGCATACAACCGCATCAGCATGCTCACCGAGGAGGAGCGCGCACGCGGCGTCATCACCGCCTCAGCCGGAAACCATGCACAGGGTGTCGCCTACTCCGCGCAAAAGCTCGGGGTCAAGGCGGTCATCTGCATGCCGGCAACGACACCGATCCTAAAGGTGGAGGCGACACGGGCACTCGGCGCGACCGTTGTACTTCACGGCAACGGATTCGACGACGCCTATGCACACAGCCTCGAACTGCAGAAAGAGCATGGCTACGTCTACATCCATCCATTCAACGACCGCAACGTCATCGTTGGACAGGGCACGATCGCCCTTGAGGTGATCGACGCACTCAAAGACGTAGATGCCATCCTTGTCCCCATCGGCGGCGGCGGACTTGCCTCCGGCATTGCCCTCGGGGCAAAAACCGTCAACCCGCAGGTGAAGGTCATCGGCGTCGAGCCGGAAAACGCCGCCTGTATGAAAGCAGCGCTCTCCTGCGGACACACAATCACCCTCCCGTCTGCCGATACCGTCGCCGACGGCTGCGCCGTACGCACGGCGGGTGCACTCACGCTCACGTTCTGCCGCCGCTATCTCGACGAGATCATCACTGTCTCCGAGATGGAGATCATGAGTGCCCTGCTCTCCCTCATCGAAAAACACAAACTGATCGCCGAGGGCGCAGGCGTACTCTCACTTGCTGCACTGCAGAAACTCCACATGAAGGACAAGAAGATCGCCGTCCTCATCAGCGGCGGCAACATCGACATCTCCACCATCTCCGCACTGATCTCCAAGGCACTCATCTCGCGCGGACGCGTCTTCCGCTTCGCTGTACAGCTGCCCGACAAGCCCGGACAGCTGCTCAACGTCGCTCAGATCCTCACAGAGCAGGACGCGAACGTCATCCGTCTCGACCACGATCAGACCATGGTGACTGACAGCTTCCAAAAGGTGCAGCTGACCGTTACCGTAGAGGCGCATGGACAGGATCACGTCGACCGCATCGTGCACGCACTGGAAGAAAATGGCTTTGAAATCAATAAGATTTACTAACCCCGCGAAAGGATATGGGAACGCATGACCTCCGCCCCCGTAAAATCGATCGACGCAGATACAGCACAGCATCTCGCCGACCTCTTCAAAACACTCGGCGATCCGACCCGCATCAAAATTCTCTCCCTGCTCACAAAGACGGAGGAAATGCGTGTCTATGACATCGCCGACAGCCTGACGATGGGACAGTCGGCCATCTCCCATCAGCTCCGCGTGCTCCGTAGTGCGCGGCTGGTCAAGTTCCGTCGTGACGGCAAAGAAGTACTCTACTCGATCGATGACGACCACGTGATGAAGCTGCTCGGTCAGGGACTCGAGCACGTACAGCACGCATAACCGCATGAAAGGAAGATCGCGATGAATCGCCTGTATCGCCTCCTCGCCTGCATGGGCATCGCCCTGCTTCTCATCGGAGGAACGGCATCCGCCTCCCCCACCCTGCGCGAGGGTTCGCATGGACACGATGTGCTCGTCCTGCAGCGTGCTCTGCAGAATGCTGGCTACCAAATCAAATCGATCGACGGCAACTTCGGCAAGGAGACCGAACGTGCCGTTGCCGCCTTTCAACGCGACAATAAGATAAAAATCACGGGCGTCGTCAACAATGCAACGTGGCGTGCCCTGCGCAACGCACCAGCCAAACGCCCTTGGGGCATTGACGTGCCGCGTCCCGCACCGAAAAAAATCCCACTCGCACCGAATGGGACACCAATCCTGCCCGCAAACAAGGTGCAGGATCTCATCAAGACGGCAAAGACGTATATGGGCACACCCTATGTCTTTGGCGGGGCTAGCCCGAAGGGATTTGACTGCTCGGGCTACCTCCAATATGTCTTTCAGAAGCAGGGAATCACGATCCCGCGCACCGCAGATGAACAGTACAAACTTGGTCTGCGCACCAAGAGTACAAAGGAACTCGTGCCCGGCGACCTTGTCTTCTTCGAGACCTACGAAAAGGGCGCATCGCACTGCGGCATCTACCTTGGCAAGGGGGAGTTCATTCACGCCTCTACGAGCAAGGGCGTACGCATTGATGAACTCTCCAACGATTATTGGCAACCACGCTTTCTCGGGGGAAAGCATATCGTAAAATGATGAGTTGACTTTTCCCTAACCGCTCATTATAATAATGCGGTATCGGGATGTAGCGCAGTTTGGTAGCGCGCTTGCTTTGGGAGCAAGATGTCGCAGGTTCAAATCCTGTCATCCCGCCCATGCACCTGTAGCTCAGTTGG
>JABZYJ010000173.1 GCA_015265235.1 Selenomonas sp.
CTGCCCGCCTTCAAATCACTGTCGATATAGAGGTGGTAGATGTCCTCCTGCAGCGTGTCCTTCTGCAGCTGTGACATACAAAAACCATAGCGTTCCTTGTAGTAGCTTGTAACGTATGGAATTGCATCCGGCTGATCAGGCTGTGTATGGATGAGTGGGAGCAGTTCCTCCAGTGTTACTTTCTGATTCACGGGAATCGAATACCCCATGACATGCAGATTCGATTTTGCAAAGTCAAGAATCTTCTCGCCCTTGCTGTTTTTTATCCATGCATCACGGATATTCCATTCCTTCGGCACAGTCCAGTCAAAAACTTGTGTCCCTGTCGGAACTTCATGCAGCGTCATCGCAGGACAGATGCTCTGCAAAACGCGCAGCGTCTCACGAACGCCATCGCCTGTAATGCTGCGGCAAATAGGAAATAGTCGGTCGCAGAGTGCATACATCTCATTGCCTATACTCATCAATTCTCACACCCCGAAAGCAGTCTGCATTTCTATCAATTACATATGCCTATTCTCACATATTGCTGGTCAGCATCTGCCAACTCAAAACGGAATCTTTTTTTATATCAGTCCGCGCAGTTCGTCCCACGATTTTTTTCAAATCACGCGGTGAGATTCCTGTCCCCGGACGCTTAAATGTTAGCATCTTCTCTGTCAAAATGTCCCCTACAGAAATATCTATTGCAGCGACAATAGAACGGCGGGCGTTCTCACGTGCAGCCTGTTCTGTTGAAAGAGAATGAAGTTCTGCCGATCCTTTCAAGCGTTCAATGTGCCGGATGCCTTGCAAAATCGCTTCTGCATCGTGCGGATCCATAGCATGATAATGATCATTCCCCACCAGTGTTTTGTCGAGGGTAAAATGCTTTTCAATCACGACGGCGCCAAGAAGATACGCTGTCTTGACGACGGCATAACATGCGTCCGGTTTCGTATGATCCGAGTAGCCGACATATACCTGTGGGAACTCTTGCTTAAGAGCATTGATCTTGCTCAGATTCGCATGTTCGTATGGCGTAGGATATTCTAATACGCAATGAAGCAATACGAGTTCTCTGTCGTTATATTGGCGGATGCAGTCGACCGCCTCATGAATCTCATCCAGATTCGAGGCTCCCGTGGAAAGAAGAATCGGCTTGCCCTTTTTTGCCATATACGCAATAAAAGGAAGATTGGTAAGATCGGATGATGATATTTTATAAACATCCATCATCGCATCCAGATAGTCTGCTGATTCAAAATCAAACGGCGTCGAGCAAAACTCTATCCCCACCTGAGTGCAGAACTCATGGATTTCCTGATACTCTGCTTCTCCAAAAAGATCAAACTTCTTGAATAGAGCATACTGTGAAGTTGTTGGCTCTTCTGACGTATCCCAGTAGGATGGGGAATACTTTGACGCAAGTGTTTCCGCTTTGTATGATTGAAATTTTACTGCGTGAATCCCTGCGTTCTTTGCAGAAAGAACCATCGTCTTTGCTGCATCCATCAGAGAGATATTAAGTTTCCTAGCTATATCGTAATAGTTTACACCGATTTCAGCAATTAAGGAGAACTCATTGTTCTTACAGCGTTCGATGATCATGCTCAACGTCGTATTCCCCCAAGATAATCTGCTTCACGCGTTCCAATCCTTTTTTCAAAGGTGTTTGCAGCATCAGTCGATGCATATTCTCTCGTACTGCCCGCGTATGGATCAGCCACTCCAAGGTGTTGGTGATCAGTGACGGATCTGCTTCATTCCCAAGCCCTAGATTCAAAAAGCCATGTTCCATCTGTGCAAAGCTGTGGGTTGTCTCTCGTTCATTCTGCGAAAGGACGACAGCAGGAACGCCCATGCAGGCAGCCTCAAAGATAGAGCGCCCCTGCCCCATAATCACGAGATCAGCCTCTTTTAGATACTTCGTCACACGGGGAACATTCGGGTAGACAAATACATTCTCTTTGGGGCGAGTGACAACGCCATTGATTTCATTGTCATATCCAATTCCCGTAATGAAGTAAAAGCGTATGCCGGAAAATCGCTCAATTCGCGACAGTATCGCATCATAAACAAGACGGTTTAAATTAGAAGGATCTGTTCCACCGAACATGACAATTATATTTTTTACTGTCGATGAAAACTTCTTCGGCTGTTCTACTTGAAACTCATCACGGAGACAAACATACTGATATCCACTGTATACATTCTGGCGTGGTTCATTCTCATCGTAGAGGGCATTGACTACCGCATCCGCAGCCTTTGTACCTTCTCCCAGGTCCTCAATGGTAACAACACGCGGGACATTTGTTTTCAACCATTCGATATACTCTTTGGACGTGTTTAGACAGTCATTCACCCATACATCTGGTTGAAAATCTTGAATAATATCTTTTAACTCCGTTTCTTCTCGAAACGTTCGATATGGGAGATTGGTCTCCTTTATTTTTTTTATCCCAGGTTCTGCACCCTCATGGGTAACGAGAAGAACATCATGCTCAACCATACTGAGAGCTAACGTAATACAATTATAGATATGACCGAGGCCTAGCTTAACATACCCGTCAACGCGAAACAGTATTTTTTTTCGACGCATCAAGCTTTCAGACAGCACCCAATCCCCTACGCTATCAATATCAATGCTCTCACGTTCATCTACTTCAAAGACAGATATTTTTTCACCTATACGTGTATGCTCTTTAACACATGCCTCCCGTGCCACCACAAAAGCCCCCGTCTCCATGTATTGAGGAGGGAGTTCCTGCCGATTTTTTCGTTCCTGATAGAGCGGGAAGAGTTTGCCGCTGTCATCACGCCCCCATGACAAGTGCGGCTTATTGACGACACTGATGACAGTGTCAAAACCTTCCCTTATTGTATAGTCAATTCCTGCATCCAGCGTCTCCACTCGCAAAAGGGGAGAGGTTGGCTGCATGGTAACGATATAATCAAACGTACAATTACATTGCTTTTCTGCTTCTTTTTTTGCATGAAAGACAACAGGATCCAGCGTAACAAGATCACTTGAAAGACAGTGATCACGCTCAACGATGTGGGCCCCATACGAGCGTGCAATATCTGCGATCTCCGCACTGTCCGTCGATACAAAAACATCGGTGATGTACTGACTGGCACGAGCGTTTTCAATCGCATACGAAATGAGAGGTCTGCCATTCATCAAGCGTATATTCTTGCGTGGAATCCCCTTAGAGCCGCCGCGAGCCGGTATGACTGCCAATATGCGCACCGCTATTCCTCTTTTCATTCGGATATAATTTGGGTCACGCCATCTTCAAATCGCACCTTGAAATCGCACTCTGCCAATGTACTGACGCGATGTGCGATAGCGATAATGGTGATCTGCCCTTTCAGCTTCAGTATCGTGTCGGTGATACTCCGCTCTGTCTCGTTATCAAGCGCCGAGGTTGCCTCGTCGAGGACGAGGACTTCGGGGCGCTGATAGAGCGCC
>JABZYJ010000174.1 GCA_015265235.1 Selenomonas sp.
GTGCTTGGCATACGAAAAGCCATTGTCATGACAATACCGCGCGGCATCAAGATCTCAATCAGCGCAGGCGTCGGTATCTTCCTCGCGGTGATCGGGATGCGCAATGCAAAGCTGCTCACGGTCAATGCGAAGAAGGTCGCGCTCTCGTTCGGCGATCTCACGCAGCCGGTTGTTCTCCTCGCGGCGATCACGTTCATTATCCTCCTAGTTCTCTCGGCGCGTAAGGTGCGCGGCGGTGCGCTCATCAGTATTCTCGCGGGAACGGTGATCGGCATCCCCATGGGCGTCACCAAACTCCCCGAGAGCATCTTCCGTATACCGGACAGCATCGCGCCCATTTTCTTCAACTTTGACCTCGGAGGTGCGCTCAATCTCGCGTATCTGCCGTTCCTCTTTGCGTTCTTCCTGCCGGATTTCTTCTCCAGCTTCGGCACGGCGATCGGCATCGGGGGCAAGGCGGGGTTCCTTGATAAGAACGGCGATTTGCCTGGCCTTGACAAGGTCTTTCACGTGGACTCCATCGCTGCGACGATCGGCTCGCTCTTTACGATCCCTGTGCTCATTACCTATCTCGAGTCCGGTGCGGGGGTCGAGGCAGGCGGACGCACGGGTCTGACGGCGTGCACGACGGCCGTCGCATTCCTCCTCCTCCTCGCGGTGACGCCGCTCGCACTGATGATTCCGGCAGCGGCGACGGCACCTGTACTCATCTATGTCGGTGTCAGCATGATGGCGGGCATGCGCAATCTTGACTATACGGATATCGCCGAGTATATCCCTGCATTTCTCTGCGTTGCGTTCACCGCGTTCACGTTCAATATCGCAAACGGCATCTCGGTCGCGTTCATCTCGTTTGTCATCATGAAAGTGGCGATGGGGCGCACGGCGGAGTTGCACAAGGGACACTATCTGCTTGCCCTCCTGCTCGCGTATTATTTCTACGCCATTGCAGGGGTAAAATAGGAGCAACGTATGGAAATTGACGTACTTCTGACCAATGGAACGATATACAATAGCTATTTAAAGAAGTTTGTCCCCGGATCCGTTGCACTCAGCGGGGATCGATTTGCCTACATTGGGACGGAGCCGCCGAGGTGTCCGGCAAAGCGTACGGTCGATCTCGGCGGACAGTATGTCGTCCCGGGACTGATCGATTGCCACATGCACATCGAAAGCACGATGTGTGCGCCGCGTACATTTATGAACGCGGCAGTGCGCTGCGGCGTCACAACGCTCATCGCAGAGCCGCATGAGATCGCGAATGTCTATGGGCTGGCGGGGATCCGTGCGCTGATGCAGAGTGCGCAGGACGGTCCCGTCGATGTCCGCATCGCCATTCCCTCCTCCGTCCCGTCGACGAACGACGCGCTTGAGACGGCAGGTGCTGCGATCGAGAGCGATGATGTCGAGGCACTCATGCACATGGAGCAGGTCATCTGCCTCGGTGAGGTCATGGACTGCCGTGCCGTGCTCTCTGATGTGCACGGCAAGACCAACCGCCTGATTCGCCAGATCCGGTGCGGACGGCCGGACTTCTCCATCGAGGGACACTGTCCGCGCTTCGTCGGATGGGAGCTGGCAGAGCTGCTCTATCGCGGCATCCGTTCTGACCACACGGATCAGAGCCTTGATGGACTTGCTCAGCGTGCGGCGAACGGTATGTTCATCCAGCTGCAGGAGAAGACGCTGAAGAAGGAGTTTCTCGATTACCTCATGGAGCATCGTCTCGCGGGGCGTTTCGCTCTCGTTACAGACGACACCATGCCCGACGACTTCATGCGGCGCGGACAGCTCGATCATCTCGTGCGGCGCAGCATGGCGCTCGGTCTGCCGCCCGAGGAGGCAATCTACGCCGCGACCTATGCACCCGCTCAGCACATGGGGCTGCGGGAGAAGGGGGCAATCGCTCCCGGACGCATCGCCGACTTTGCTGTGCTCTCCGATCTGCGGGCGTTTGCGGTGGCACAGGTCTGGCGTGCAGGGCGGCAGGTCTATGTACGCGGGGCGGAGCAGGAGGAGGCGCCGCGTGACACATCATTTCCGCCGCATTTTTATCGGAGCGTCCATCTTGCGCCGCGCACAGCAGAGGACTTCGTCCTGCGTGCGCCGATCGCGGAGGGAACGGTGCTTTGCCGCATCCTCGAGGTGCAGGAGCATACGACCTTTGTCCGCGAGGAGCGGGCGGAGCTCGCCGTGCACGGCGGCGTGATTGACTGGGAGAACAGTCCGTACAGCCTCGCCTGTGTCTTTGAACGCCACGGCAAGCATGGCGGCTGCGGCATGGCGCTCGTCGGCGGGGCAGCGCTCACGCACGGAGCGGCGGCGACTACCTATGCACACGACAGCCACAACCTCCTCGTCCTCGGACAGACCGCGGCGGATATGACGGCGGCAGCAAACGCAGTCATCGAAATGCAGGGCGGCATCGCCGCTGCACGGGACGGAAGCGTCACGGCGTGTGTCCCGCTCCCCATCGCGGGCATCCTCTCCGACCGCCCGCTCCCCGTCCTCGCTGCTGAGATCGCGGATGTGCGTCATGCCCTCACGGAAAACGGCTATCGTCATGATAATGCCATCATGTCCTTTGCGACACTCGCACTCCCCGTCAGTCCTGACGTCAAGCTGACGGACAAAGGCATCGTCGATGTGCGGCGCGGGGAGATCGTGCCGCTGATTGCAGAGGTTCGGCCAGCAGAGTGAATGTGATTTCACCGACAAAAAGGGACGACAGAGAGATTTGCTCTGTCGTCCTTTTGACGTATCACGCACACATATATATCACCATCACAGATGCGTCGTCACCGCGGATCCCTTTATCGACACGTCCATCGAATTTTACTTGACAAAAAAATGACCGGCGGTCATATAATGCGAACAAGAAACATGACCGAGGGTCATCTATTTACAAAGGAGATACGATGGAACAGACAAAACCCAGTTTTTTCTTTCTCGTCATTCTGAGTGCATTCATGGCGTTCACTTCGCTCTCGACGGACGTCTACCTGCCGGCGATGCCGCTCCTGCAGGATGATCTCGGGGGTTCTGCTGCGCTCACGATCACGAGCTTTCTCGTTGGCTTTGCTATTGCCCAGCTGATCTGGGGACCGATCAGTGACCGTGTCGGGCGGCGCGTTCCGCTCGCACTCGGCGCGCTGCTCTTCCTCGTCGGCTCGGTCGGCTGTGCACTCTCGGGCTCGATGGAGATGGTCATCACGTTCCGCGTCATGCAGGCGGTCGGTGCGTGCGTCGGACCGATGCTCAGCCGCGCCATGGTGCGCGACCTCTATACGAGCAGTCAGGCGGCGGCGATGCTTTCGACCCTCGTGCTCATCATGGCGGTAGCACCTATTGTCGCACCTCTGCTTGGCGCCTTTCTCATGGGGATCGGTGGCTGGCGGTGGATCTTCTGGCTTATGGCGTTGAT
>JABZYJ010000175.1 GCA_015265235.1 Selenomonas sp.
GTCCGGTTTTCCACCTCGTTCGGACGAAAAAATCTACGCCAATCTGGCAGACCTCATTTTATCAGTGATTCCTTTATCGAAGAAAAACTGATTTATTATAACACTCTGCCGACAAAATGAAAAGGGAGCACCGTGCATTTTACACAGTGCTCCCCAGTATCTTGTCAAATATTACGATAGAGCCCGATCACCTTGCCGAGAATCTGGACATCCGTCTCGTAGAACGGCTCCATGGAATCATTCTCGGGCTGCAGGCGGATGCAGGTCTTTTCACGGAAGAAACGCTTCACCGTCGCCGACTCGCCGTTGACAAGCGCCACGACGATATCGCCGTTGTTCGCTGTCGGCTGCTGACGCACAAGCACAAAATCACCGTCGAAGATGCCGACGTTGATCATGCTGTCCCCCTGAATGCGGAGCATGAACACATCCTCCGCCGTCCCGAGGAGCCCGCGTGGGAAGGAGAATACATCCTCCACATTCTGCTCGGCGAGGATCGGCTCGCCCGCCGTCACAACACCGACCAGCGGTACGGGGATCGTGCGCCCCCACGGATTTTCCCCCATGATGTCGATCGCGCGCGGCTTCGTCGCATCACGGCGAATCATGCCGTTCTCCTCAAGCATCGACAGATAGCGATGCACCGTCGAGCTGGATTTCAGACCGACCGCCGTACCGATCTCACGAACCGAGGGCGGATACCCCTTCTCCACCAAGAACTCCTTGATGTAGTCCAAGATCTCCGACTGCCGCCGCGTGGATATTCTTGTCTTCTTCACCGTGATACCCCCTGACAGGTTCGCATACATACTATTATTGATATCATAGCATATATACGTTCTAAAAAAAAGGGGTAAGAGAAGAAATTCCACTAATTTGTATCAAATTTCTGCTCTGCATCGTGGAGAATACTGTCACGGCGCGCCTTCGAAGCGGAAAAGTAGTCGTGGATCGCCTGTCGATCTCCTGCATCAATGGCCGTGATGACCTCCCCCATGATCGTCTGCAGCTCGCGCAGGGCATCCGTGATCGCCCCCGCATTCGTCATGCAGATGTCCGCCCACATATCGGCATTCGAGGAGGCGATGCGCGTCGTGTCCTTGAACCCGCCGCCGATGAGCTTCAGGCAGGAGGAGAGATCATCCCCGCTGCGGTTGAGGAGGGTGACGAGGGCTGCCGCTGCGAGATGCGGCACATGGCTGATGACCGCGGCACAGCGGTCGTGCTGTGCGAGATCGAGCGTCGTAAATCGGGCACGCGTGAGGCGCAGAACATCCATCAGACGTTCCTTGACCTCCTGCGGAACGGCTGGATCATCAATGATAACGTACGCCTTATGAGCAAAGAGATCCTTCGTCGCCGCCGCTACGCCGCTCTTTTCGCGTCCCGTCATCGGATGTCCCGGGATATAGTAGATATCCGCCGGCAGGATCTCATGCAGCTGCCGATAGAGCTCGCCCTTCGTACTGCCTGCATCCGTCAGGATCGCACCGCGCTTCAGATACGGCAGGATCCGCTGTACCATCGGAACAATCTGGAGGACGGGCGGACTGAGGTATACGATATCCGCATCCCCGACGACCTTCGCCAGATCCGCCCCTGCATAGTCCACTGCACCGCAGTCCATCGCCGCGCGCATGGACTGCTCCGAACGGCAGAGCCCTGTAATGTAGATCTCGTCACCGAGAGCCTCTTTGAGGCACAGCCCGAGTGAGCCGCCGATCAGTCCGACGCCGATGATGGCAAGCTTCGTCCGCGTCATGCGCGCCGCCCGACGGCAGGAGCAATCTGCCGCACCTCATCCATCAGCATCTCAAAGTTGCGCGGGATCAAGCTCTGATCGCCATCGGAAAGTGCCAGCTCGGGACGGCAGTGCACCTCGACGATGAGCCCGTCCGCGCCGACGGCGACGGAGGCACGCGCCAGCGGGCGCACCATCTGCCACCGTCCCGTCCCGTGACTGGGGTCGGCAATGACGGGGAAATGCGTCAGCTCTTTGAGTGCTGCGATCGCGTTGAGATCCATCGTATTGCGCGTATAGGTCTCATACGTACGGATGCCGCGCTCACAGAAGATGATGTTCTCGTTGCCGCCTGCCGCAATGTACTCCGCCGCGTTCAGCCACTCGCTGATCGTCGCGGAGAGCCCGCGCTTGAAGAGCACAGGCTTCTGCGTCTTGCCAAGTGCCTTGAGCATCTGGAAGTTCTGCATATTGCGCGCACCGACCTGCAGGAGATCGGCATACTCCGAGACGAGTCCGATGTCATCCTTGTCCACGACCTCCGTCACAACGCGGAGCCCCGTCTTATCCGCGACATCGCGCAGGATCTTCAGCCCCTCCTCGCCGAGCCCCTGAAAATCGTACGGGCTCGTACGCGGTTTGAACGCTCCGCCGCGCAGGAACTGTGCCCCCGCCGCCTTAACTTTGACCGCGGCGTCATAGACCTGATCGTAGCTCTCGACGGAACACGGTCCCGCCATGATCGCCAGCTGCTCACCGCCGACAGGGAAGCCCGACACGTAGACGATGCTGCTCTCGGGGTGGAACTCACGGCTAACGAGTTTGTACTTCTCCGTGATGCGCACCGTCTTTTCGACGCCCTCCATCATATTCATTTCGAGCCTCGAGATGAGCTGCTTGTCCCCGATCACACCGATGATGACACGATCCTCTCCCTTCGAGAGATGCGTGCGCAGTCCTGCCTGCTCAATCTTGGCGATCACATGGTCGATGTTCTCCTGCGTAGCTCCTGCGTTCATAACGACGATCATAGTGTACCTCCGTCATACCTTTATCATGGCGATTTCATCACAGTTCGGATACTTGGGGCAGTCGATGCATTCCTTCCAAACTTTCTGCGGCAGCTCCTCCCTGCTGATGCGGAGGAAGCCTAGGGTCTCAAAAAATTCCGGCTTGTAGGTAAGGGTAAAAACCTTCTCAATGCCGAGTGCATCCCCCTCGTCGAGGAGGCGGCGCACGATCTCAGCGCCGATCCCCTGTCGTATATGCGTCGGTGCAATCGCCATCATGCACACCTCGGCGAGACGATCCCACATGATGCGCAGTGCCCCGACACCGACGACGGTGCCGTTCTCCTCAGCGACAACAATATCGCGCAGGTTCTCATAGAGCGTATTGCGCGAGCGCGGCAGCATATCCCCCTGTGCTGCATAATCCCGTACGAGCTGATAGATTGGCTCAACATCGTCAAATTTCGCCTTGCGATAGATCACGCATATACCTCCTCTCGCCCCCGTATCCTATGCCGTACTGCTCGGACAGACCGCTGCGAGTGCACACGTATCGCAGAGCGGCTTGCGTGCCTTGCAGACCTGCCTGCCGTGCAGGATCAGCCAATGATGCGCGTCACTCCAATCCGCGCGCGGAATCGCCTTTTGCAGCCCCTTCTCC
>JABZYJ010000176.1 GCA_015265235.1 Selenomonas sp.
ATATAAAGGATTCCGTGAGCAGAGACGTATGGAATTCAATATCAGACGAAATTATAGAACAGATACGGAATAAAGCGGTACGTGGTATTACAGATTTTATCACGGAACTTGCAGATTATCTTGTGCAGAAGAATGTACCGCGGTATACACTTGCTCAATTGTACCACATGATAAGAGGATGAATGAATATGATTAATGTTGTAGGGTTAGGATATATTGGTCTGCCGACTGCTTTGATGTTTGCTGCACATGGGGAGAACGTTGTTGGTTCTGACCGGAATGCGAAACTCATTCATACTTTGAAGAATGACGCTTTGGATATCGGAGAAGTGGGAATAAGGGAGCTTTATCACCGAGCAGTTCCTAATATTAAATTTTCTGTAGAATTGGTAGAAGCAGACATATATATTGTTGCTGTCCCTACACCTTATAACAAAAACTCAAAAAAAATTAATCCCGATTATGTTGTCAGTGCGGTTGAGGAGATTTTATGTATTTGCCCACATGATTCGATTATCGTCATAGAATCTACAATATCTCCCGGGACAATTGATGTATATATTCGGCCCTTGATTGATCGCCTGATGCGAGATGCGGGGAAGGCGGTTCATCTTGCTCATGCACCAGAGCGTATTATTCCTGGGAGTATGGTCCGAGAACTTCAAAATAACGCGAGAACCATTGGTGTAGATAATCCACGTATTGGTACTATTATACGAAAAAAATATGCTATGTTTTGTAATGGGGATATTGTCATTACTGATATTAAAACTGCCGAAATGACCAAGGTTGTTGAGAATACATATCGGGATGTCAATATCGCATTTGCAAATGAATTAAGTAAAATTTGTCGCGTTGCTGGTATTGATGTGCATGAGGTCATTCGTATCGCCAATATGCATCCGCGAGTATCCATTCTTTCTCCTGGCCCTGGGGTGGGCGGTCATTGCATTGCCGTTGATCCATGGTTCCTAGTTGGAGATTACCCCCAGTTGACGCGCTTGATTCTTGCGGCTAGAACAGTGAATGAATCAATGCCTGATTTTGTTATGGAGCGTATGGCTTTCATCATGCGGGAAAACCATATACATAATCTAGAGCGTGTTGGTATATATGGTCTTACCTATAAGGAAAATATTGCAGATACCAGAGAGAGTCCATCACTTCAACTATTGGATAAAATGGAAAAACATATGGCTTTTGGTGTTAAAGTCTATGATCCCTACGTCGCAGAAGACATAGTAGAGCATCAATATCACGACTTTGCACAATTCATCTCTGACGTAGATTTTATTGTCGTTATGGTAGCGCATGATCAGATAAGAGAAACAGAAAAAGATTTGGAAGGAAAAATCCTTTTGGATTGTAGGCATGTGCTCCATTCAGCGGGGTATCATCTCTAAAAGAGAGGTATATATTATCATGGATGTTCAAACAAGAGCCGATGGGATGCAGGACAAGTACGATATAGGGCTCGCTTTTTTTGTATATAAAAGACCGGAACATACCAGACGTGTCGTGCAGTCGATTCTTGAGAATAGATTTGACAACATATATGTTTTTCAAGATGGCTTGCGGAGCGAGCATGATGAAGCAGAATGGAAAGAAGTACAACAGGTAATTCATCTATTACAGGATCGAGATGGATCGTCTGTTGAAATACATATATCTGATGTGAACAAAGGTTTGGCAAATTCCATCACACAAGGGATTTCCTATGTTTTGGAAAAACATCGAGCGGTTATTGCCTTAGAGGACGATATTTTATTAGGCAAGGATTATCACCGATTTGCGTCACTCTGTTTCGAACGGTATGAAAATGTTCCTCAGGTTAAATCCATATGCGCTGCTGGAGCAAGTGATGCAGTAGATTCTGATGTGTATTATAATCGGTGCTATCCATATGATGTTTACTTTACCTATCGCTTGTCCAGCATGGCTTTTGGGACATGGCGAGATCGTTGGAAAGACTATGATCGCGATCCGAAGGTCGCACAACGTATTTGGGAAGATGAGACTCAGAAAACAAGGCTTGGGCGTTTAGCCGGGCGTGATAACCTGAATTATCTTGAGATGATCGTTAATCATCCGGAAAATATCAATACATGGGCATTCTATTGGA
The DNA here is from genome assembly GCA_015265235.1 of Selenomonas sp. Taxonomy (GTDB): domain Bacteria; phylum Bacillota; class Negativicutes; order Selenomonadales; family Selenomonadaceae; genus Centipeda. Next base: position 2,123 of record JABZYJ010000176.1, read on the forward strand.
CCGCTTTGCAAGTCTTTTCCGGCGGTGTAACTGTTACGCCGCTACATGCCCTTGCAGAAGATATTGGACGAGATGGAACAGGTACGAATACAATATCTGTCACCGATCAATTTGTGCATACGATACACGATCTGCCAGTCGAAGTTCGTTTTCCCGAGAATCAGGATATTACCGTGGATTCATACTTTTTGGCGCGACAAAATATTGTTTGCGAGAATGGAAACTATATTCTTCGAAACATAAAACTTTTGAGAGCTAAATACAAACAAATTCTTGCAGGTTACCGTTCATGATTGTAGCTTTAGTGGGATAATAGGTTAATTATTAGGTTTTGTACGTGAAGCTCTGGTGAGTAGTATGGAGGCACCTCGGATGATAAAAAAAATAAAAACAATGAAGACAAGGCTAAATCAGATTTCAGATATCGCACAGGAGGTAGAGGAACTACGATATGCAATTGGGTCGATGCGAGCGGATGCTATTCACGCAGGAGATCCAGTATGTGAGTTTAAGGTTTTTTCACAAAGTGGTGAAGATGGCGTCATTCAGTGGCTGATCAAAAATATCCAAGTCTCCAGTGAGCGTTTCATAGAGTTTGGTGTACAAAATTATACAGAAGCGAATACACGATTCCTGCTCATGCATGATAATTGGTCCGGATTGATTATGGATGGGAGCAAGGAGAATATTGACTATGCACGTCATGATAATGTCTGTTGGATGCATGATTTAACGCCTGTCTATGCGTTCATTACAGCAGAGAATATCAATGAGCTAATACGAGAAAATGGTTTCTCGGGAGATATTGGTATTCTTTCTGTTGATATTGACGGAATGGATTATTGGGTCTGGAGGGCGATAGATTGTATTACTCCGGATATTGTCATCTGTGAATATAACAGCAGATTTGGTGCCGAGCGCGCCGTTACACTTCCTTATGATGCCTCTTTTTATCGTACCAAAGCGCATTATTCCAATTTGTACTTTGGTGCTAGTATTCGTGCTATGGTTCAGTTGGGGAATGAAAAAGGCTATGCATTAGTGTATGGAAATAAGATAGGAAGCAATTTGTTTTTTGTCCGTCGAGAGCTGTTGAATGATGTCGTTCGTGAACGCGGTGTTGAAGAATGCTATGTCCGAGCAAAATATCGTCAGGCAAGGCGCCAAGACGGAGAATTGGCATTGTTGACTGTAGAAGAAGAAGAGAAACTGTTGGAGAACGATAAGCTACTATTGGTAGAGGTGTAAGATAACATTGGTACGTGCCCGGATAAAGGC